>JBOGIZ010000767.1:0-9156 GCA_050747805.1 Vicinamibacterales bacterium
CTCGTCCTAGCCGTCGTGGACGAGCGTGAACGAGACGCCGCCGTCGTTGCTGCGAAAAAGCGATCCGTTGTGGTAGTCGTACGACGCGTAGACGACCAGCGGATTGCCGGGCGCGTAGGCGAGCTCGATGCGGCCGCCCGGCGGCAGGCCCGACGAAAGGTGCCATGTCTGGCCGCCGTCAGTCGTGTAGTAGATCGCTCCCTGCGGCGCCGCAAGCGCCTTGCTCCCGTCGGCCGGGTCGATGACGACGGTTTCCGCGGAGAACGTGGCTGTTTGCGTAAAGGTGGCCCCACCGTTCGTGCTGCGAAAGACGCCGGCGCCGCCGTTGGCGGTCAGGATGGTGTTTCCATCGGGCGAGATGGCGATGCGATCGACGAAGGCGAAGTTGTCGACGGTCGTGGTCCCCGCCGTCGCCACAAGCTGGATCCACGTCGACCCGCCATCGGTGCTCTTGAAAATGCCGTCGCCGCGGATCGCGTCGATGTTGTCGTAGCCCTCACCTGTGCCGGCGTACATGACGCTGGGATCCGTCGGATCGAAGACGATCGACGACACCGACAGCACGCTCATGAAGTCGTCGACCGGCGTCCAACTGGCGCCGCTGTCGGTGCTTTTCCATATGCCGCCGCTCGCGCTGCCGGCGAAGATCGTGGTGGGACTTGCCGGACTGATGGCGATCGTCCGGATCCGTCCGCCGATATTGTTGGGCCCGAGCCAGCGCCACGCGCCCGACGAGATGGTTGCGGCGGCTGCCGATGATGATGCCGATGATGATGATGAGGTGCCGGATGAGCCCGATGAGCCCGACGAAGTCGTCTCTGAGGAGACACCTGCGGCGGAACCGGCGGAGCTGAGGCGTGCCCGGCGCTTGCGCATCCGATCGACATGCCCCTTCGCCCGCATCCAGGAGCCGGGCGCGATCCGCCGGCTGCGCCCCGCGAGGATCTCCATCCGCTGATCGAGCGCCGCGCGCGCGTAGGTCGCATGCAGCTCGTCTTCTTCGCCCTCGTCGCGGCGATGAAGCGACGTGAACAGCGCGGCGTTGAGGACCGCCACCGAGAGTGCCAGAAACAGTGCCAGCAACACGCGCCTGGGGAAGAGCTGCAGCATCGCGGTGCGGGCCAAAGCAAGTCTGGATCCGCTCGACCGTTGTGAAAATGCTGACGTCCTGAGACTCGTTCTCAACGGATGAGTCGCCTCCGACTACGTGGATGACTTGGCTCCGGACAGGCGGCCCGCTGGACGGCCTGCTACACTCCCCGCGTGATGGAGGCGTGCATGCGCGCTATGAAATCGTTGCTTGCCGCGGCGTTGCTGCTGGCGGCTGCCGGATCCAGTTATTCCGCGTCTCAGCGCGGTACGGCTGAGCTCGCGCCCGACATGCGGGCGGCGATCGATAAGGCCGTCGCCGATACGCTCGCGCACACCGGTGTGCCGAGCGCGTCGATCGCCGTCGTCCGTGACGGCACAATTGTCTACGAACATGCGTATGGGCGCGCGCGGCTCGATCCGCCGCTGGCCGCGACCACCTCGATGCGCTACAGCATTGGATCGATCAGCAAGCAATTCACGGCGACGGCCATGCTGCTACTTGCCGAGGACGGCAAGCTCTCGATCGACGACACGATCGCCCGCTGGCTCCCGGATTTGACGCGCGCCAACGACGTCACGATTCGCGAGATTTTGTCGATGACGTCAGGGTATCAGGATTACTGGCCCGAAGACTACCTGATGCGGCCAATGGTTGAGCCGACGACCGCGCAGGGCATCCTCGACCATTGGGCGAAGAAGCCGCTCGATTTCGAGCCCGGCACCAAGTGGCAGTACAGCAACACCAATTACGTCGCCGCCGGTCTCATCGTCGAAAAGGCGAGCGGTCAGCCGCTGCTCGACTTCCTGCGGACGCACGTGTTCACGCCGCTCCATATGACGTCGGTGGCCAACACGGATCTCGCCGCGCTCGGGCCACGCGATCCGGGCGGATATCTGCGCTACGCGATCGGGCCCGCGCGGCCGGCGCCGAAGGAAGGCCGCGGCTGGATGTTCGCCGCTGGCGAGCTGGCGATGACGCCGCACGATCTCGCGCTGTGGGACATCGGCACGATCGAGCAGCGGATCCTGAAACCGGCGTCGTACGCGTAGATGCAGCGGGCGGTGGTGCTGAGAAACGGCGTCGGCACCGGCTACGGTTTCGGCGTGCAGGTCGGCACCTTCGACGGCCATCGCCGGATCTCGCACACCGGCGAAGTATCGGGCTTCACCGCCTCCAACGACATCTATCCTGACGACCGCACGGCCACGGTCGTCCTCACGAACATGGATGCGACGTCCGCCGCGAGCGCGATCGGGAGCCGCATCGCGCCGATACTCTTCGCGATCTCCGATCCGGCGACCGTCGCCGCCACGAAGCAGGCGCGCGAGATTTTCGACGGACTGCAGCAAGGGCGGATCGACCGGTCGCTCTTCACCGACAACACCAACGCGTACTTCAGCGACGCCGTGCTCGCCGATTTCTCCTCGAGCCTGAAGCCGCTCGGCACGCCGGCGGCGTTCAATCTGCTGTCTCAATCGCTCCGCGGCGGGATGGTATTCCGATCGTTCGCGGTCCGCTTTGCGCAGAAGACGCTGCGCGTGACGACCTATACGATGCCCGACGGGAAGCTGGAGCAGTACCTGGTGATGGCGGCGGAGTAGCGGAGGGCGGGGGGCGGGGCGCGGAGTGCGGGGGGCGGAGGGCGGGGTGCGGGGCGCGAAAAGATTTATCGTCGTGAGCGTGCCGGAGTTATCGTAGGCGCGTGGGGGAGCGCTGGCGCGCGGGGCGTGTCGTGGCGGTGCTGTGGGCGTTGTGCGCCTGCTGGATCCCGGCCGCGGCGCAGGCGCCGCTCGATGTCCAGACGATTGTCGTGCGCGTGGGTCAGCGCGTCGCCGAGTACTACCGCCGGGCCCAGAACCTCATCTGCACCGAGACTTCAGTCGTCTTTCCGATTCGCACGGACTGGTCCCCTGACGGCATGCCGCGCACGGTGCAATCCGAGCTGCATCTCGAGCTTGCCGCCGCGCACGGCGGGTCGGAGCCGTCGGCGACCGTCGTCCGCGAGATTCGGCTGATCAACGGCCGCGTACCGCGCGAGCGGGACAAGAAGAACGCAAACGGCTGTATGGATCCCCAACCGTTGTCGCCGGCGCCGCTCGATTTTCTGCTCCCCGCGCATCGCGGCGACTACCGATTCACGTCGGTCCGCGCGGGCAACAAAGACGGACGCGCGGCGATCGGCGTCGACTTCAAGTCCAGGGACCCGAAGAGTAAAGCAGAGTTAAACGAAGACCCGCGCGGTCTCGACGGCTGCTTCGACACGTCCGGTCCGATCGCCGCAGCTGGGCGCGTGTGGGTCGATGCGCACACGTTCGACGTGCTCCGGGTCGAGCAACACATCGAAGGTCCCGTCGGGATTCGCGTACCTGTAAAAGTGCAGCGCCGCGACGGCTTGCCTGATTGGGTCACCCTGGATCGCGACGACCTTACCGTGGATTACAAGGTGGTAGCGTTCACGGATCCGGGTGAAGCGCTGTTGGTTCAGACATCCATTGACGAAATGGAGCTTTGGCGCGGCGGTCTCCAGTCGGTCCGACGCTCCGACACCTATTCGGACTATCGCCGGTTCCTCACCGACGCGCGCATTGTGAGGGACGAACGGTGACTGCGGGCTGAAACGCGCGGCCCGCGCAGCGAGCCATCGGTCTCACGCCCGCAGACTTGGTCTGCGTCAGTCTACACGCGCATTTCGGCGTTAGGTCTGTTTGCGGCTTGCTCCGGCGACGACCGGCGTCTCCGATTCGCGACCCGTCGGGCGCGATCGGCGTCGGGTCGCAATCGTCACGTTGTTCTGTACGTCGTTCACACTCGGGATCGCCCAGACGATCTCCCCGACATCCCGCTTCAGTCGCTTGTGCGAGACCGTTCCAGTCAGCGTCGCGCGTCCGCCTTCGCACCGTATTTCCACGTCGGTGGCGCCGGGCAGTAAATCCAGCGCGTCGCTGATGAAATCTTCGATCTCCTGATCATTTGTCGGACCCATGGGCTGCCCGCGGCGCATGGCCACGGCCGTGAGAAGGGCCTGCGGCGTGGGTGTGATCGACACGTCAGGCATCATGAGCACCGGAGCGGCGCTCAGAGTCGCGGCTTGCCCGGCATCGGTCAGTGAAGGGTTCGCGAGTATCGGACCTCCCGAAAATACACGGTTTCCGGGAGCGGCCTGAAAGTACGGATTCGCCACGGGAATCGTCGGCCAGAGTTGTGGGGTGGCTCCGAAAAGGGATTCGTTCATCTGTCTCTCCTTGTCTGCTGTCGCCTTGCCACATTCGACCAGCGGCCGACCTGCCGGCCGGCCGCAGGGCCGCTTCAGCGGCAGACGCTACATGACGTAGCCCGGCTGCGTGCCGAATGCTTGCGGCGACGTGCCCCAGCCGAACGGCTGCTGCGTTTGGATCTGCTGCTGCAGTTGGACCAGATGCGCCGGGATGAGTTGCACGATCTGCTGCAACTGCTGGAGCTGCTGCTGCTGGAGATAGGCGAGCTGCTGTAGTTGCTGGATATGCTGAGGCACGACTTGCAGCAGCTGGAATATCGGGGTTGCGGACTGCGTCGCATACGAATTGAACACGCTCGATGGCGTCGCAAACGGATTCGCGCTGATGCCGGATGGCGAGAAGCCGAACGGGTTCAAGGACTGTGTAGAAATTCCTGCCATGTGATCCTCCTCGTGGAACGCGTGACGCGCGCCGATGGTCGCAGCGCTGGTTCGCCCGAACGCCTGACGCGCGTGTTGTTGTGAACGTGGTAACGCGAGCAACACGGATACCAGTCGAAGGGTGTCCGCCCGCTGGCTGTTTGCGCGTCCCAGTGAGGATGGGGGAGGCGCGCACCCTCGGCCGTATGCGACACGCGTCGGGCAGACTTACATGCCATCAGCGATCGAAGGGGTGACCCGAATCGGCATTGTTAGGGACGGCCATGTATCTTGTATATAGAGGATCGCCAATCGCGTCGTCACGAGCGCCGATCATTCCCAGTGGCATCCGAGCACCTGGCCGTTGATTTTGATCCGCGCGCCGCACGTGCGGCTGACCCATTCCGGATTGACGACAGAGATCTCGCGGCAGAGCCATCGTGGACGGCCGCGCATCCTCGCGTGGATGCAGGCGCACCTCGAGCGGCGCTGATCTCCTATTGCAGTCCCATACGTTCTTTGCTTACGCTTCGCGTGGGCCTGCGCTACGATCGTGTCGTGGCATTCGAGCGCATCGCGGAGCAGCGGCTGCGGCAGGCGATCGCGGAAGGCTGGCTGGACGATCTACCGAATCGCGGCGAGAAGATCGACCTCGAGGAATACTTCAGCCGCCCGAAGACGTGCGCATCGCATATTCCATGCTGAAGAGCGCGAACTGCCTTCCCGAAGAGGTCACGCTGCGGAACGACCTCGCGCGGCTCGCGCGCGCGCGAGCATCGGCGTCGGATGCCGGCGAGTGTCAGCGCCTCGCGCAGCAGATCGCCGATCGCTCGCTGCGACTCAACTTGCTCATCGAGCGCGCGACGCGCCCGAGAGCTCGCTGATTGGCGCGCGGGCGCCGATTAGCGACCCCACGAATAACGCAGGCGATCGAGCCCCGATTGATTGTTGAGCGTCAGCGAGAGATGAGTGCCTGTGCCATGCAGCGTCTCGAGGCTGTAGGGATCGCCGATCCGTAGACCCGGCCAATAGATCGTTCCGAGACCCAGCTCGCGCGCTCTCGACGGAACTCCCTGCATGAAGGCGAGAAAGGCGTCGGTCGCCCCGTTTACGGGCCCGCGATCGTAGTCGAGTCCAGTTGTCATCGGCGCGCCGAACTCGGTGATGAGCGCGCGATTCGCGTACGGCCCGACGCTCGCGTCGAGCGCCGTCTCCCACGCCTGCCTGCTGGTCCAGTCACGATGCCAGAAGCCGTAGATGTGGATCGAAATCAGGCAGCCGTCGAACCGCGGGTCGGCCCCGATGGGTGCGCCGCGCTGGTTGTATCCACCGCCGCTGACGATGATTTGCGACCTCGGCACGGTCGGATAGCGGCGGAGCCACTCAGCTGAGATCCCCTTCCACTGATCGTCCGTATAGCCGTGCGGCTCATTCATCGGCTCGAAATATACGCGGCGGTCGCGTCCGTACTTGTCGACGATGATGCGCCACATCGACCAGAACTGCGCGAGATCGTCGACCGTGCCATCCTTCGAGGCGCTCGATTCCCAGTAGCTGAGCACGACGTTCATGCCGAGGCGGCTCGCTTCGTCGATCGCGCCCGAGTACGAAGCCCAATATGATCCCGACACGGTCGGGTAGTTGACGGGCAGGCGCACGGTATTGGCGCCGAGATCGTGCCGGAAACCAGTGAGAATCGCGTGCGCCTTCGCACGCGTTGTGTCGTACGTGTCCGACGTGTTCAGGCCGCCGAGCACGAGGTCGTCCGGGACGAAGTTGTCGCGCGCGTCGGCCCAGTTGACGCCGCGGAATTGGTTCGTTGCCGCGTGGACGGGTTCACCGGCCGAGACCGCGAAGAGGAGGCCGCCCGCGGCGGCCGCAAGCAGCGCGCGCGAGAGCGATGGGCGCATCAGCCAGGGCACCAGCCGGATCCTACACGGAAGCTTCGGTATCCGATGGCCGATGGCCGATGGCCGATGGCCGATGGCCGATATCCGACGTTCGAGGTCCGGGGCCGTGGTCAGTGATCTGTGATCCGTGTAATCCGTGGCCGTGGCCGTGGCCGTGGTCCATGGTCCGTGTATTCCGTCTAATCCGTGGCCCTACGCCGCGCGCAGTGCGACGATCGGATCGACGCGCGGCGCGCGGGCACGAGCGCGGCCGCCGCCGCGACGAGCAGCAGGGCGAGCGTTAATGCGGAATCCTGCTGATCGTCCTGCCGTCCGTGATGTACGGAGGCCTGTCGCTGCTGATGCTGCTGAACGGCGGTACTCCGTGGCTTACCGCGCCGTGTTCGCTGGACACACGGGCAGCGGAATCGACGCGAAGTCGTGTGACTGTGCCCGCGAGGTCGAGAGCGCGGTCTTGAGTTCACCGCACGCGGCAGCATAGGCGCCCGTCATCGACGGCGTGGGCGCGAAGTCGGCCGAGTCGAGTTCTTCGAGTAGATGATTCATCGTGTCGCGAATCCTGTCGAACGACGGCGGCGTCTGGCCGGCCGCGCGTGTTGTGGCGGTCCCACGCGGTTCTCCGAGGAGACGCGCCGCCGCGTCGGCAGCCTTCGCCCCGTCGTACATCCGCATCTGTAGTTCATGCTGCGCGAGCAGATCGGCCGCCGTAACCGTCGATCGCGGATCGTTTACGACTCGGGCCTTCTGGGTGTACTGTTTCCCGTCCACGGTCAATCGCACGGTGTACGTGCCAGGCAGCCCGAGCGGCCCCTCGTAGTGCATCGGCGTCTCCCCTGGCACGGCGCGAATGGTGACGTGTTCGCCAGCCGACGGCGGATCGTCGTAGCGAACGTCCCAATTGATGCGATTGAGGCCGACGGCTGTCGGCAGCGGCGTTGGTGCTTTGAGCCACCAGTCCGGAAACTCACGCACGACGTGCGCGATGGGCGCCACTGGCGCGCTCGACATGTGCCGTACGACACGGCCAGCCGCATCGAGAATATCGATCGCGATCGGCGCCGCGGGCGCTTGCATCAGCGAGTAATAAATGACGACGCCGAGCGGGGGATTCTCGAAGTGCGGAATCTCTGGCGGAAAGGGCGTGTCGCCGCTGATGTCGCGCCGGACGCGAACGCCGCTGCCCGGCTCGAACAGGTGCGCTGGCTGCTGCTCGATCTCGCTCGTGACCTGACGCAGCGGCGAGTAGTCGTCGAGCACCCAGAGGCCGCGGCCGAACGTCGCGATGACGAGGTCGTTGTCGCGGATCACGATGTCGCGCACCGACGTCGTCGGCAGGTTGAGCCTCAGCGGCTGCCAGCGATCGCCATCGTCGAACGACACGTAGACGGAGCTTTCGGTCGCTGTGAACACAAGGCCGTCGCGGTGCGTGTCGGTGCGGACGCAGTTCACGAAGCTGCCGCTCGATTCATCTGTCGGGAGTCCGCTGACCACTTGCGTCCAGCTCTTGCCGTAGTCGCGCGTGCGGTAGATGTGCGGCCGATCGTCGCCGGTCGCGACCGCCGCGAATGCCTCGGCAGGATTCTGGTGTGACGCGTCGATCGAGACGACGGTGCCCGCGGCATTCGGGATCGACACGTCGGTCCAGGCCGCGCCGTGGTCGCGCGTGAGGTGCACGTCGCCGCGCGCGGCGCCGGCCCACAACAGACCGCTCGCAACACCGGATGCCGAGAGCGCGGAGATCGACGGGTTTGCGCGGCGGGAACCCTGCGCTCGGCCGCCGGCGCTGCCGGTCGCCGTAAAGTCGGGCGAGATCGCCTTCCAATGCCGGCCGCCGTCCGGCGTCGACATCACTTTTGAGTAGCCGACCAGCAACTCGTGGCGATCGAAAGGATTCCAGACGAGAGGGCCCGGAGTCCCGAGATGCTCGGCAGGATCGAGATTCGGGCCGACGTGAATCCACTGGCCTGTCGGCACCGAAATGCGCACCAGCTGACTCGCAGAGTCGGGACCGTTGCCGAACAGAATGTTGGGATTCAGCGGATCCGCGACGATGTAGCCGGATTCCCATCCGGGCGTGGGATACCAGTCGAGTGGACCGATGTCGCCGAGATCGCCGCGGTCTTTCACCGCGACCGCGCCGCTGTCCTGTTGCTGCCCGTAGACCGTGTAGGGCCACGCCGTGTCGATCCCGATGTGATAGATCTGCGCGGTCGACTGGTTGTACCACGAGCCCCACGTGTTGCCTCCGTCGACCGACACCGACGCGCCCTGATCGCCTGCGAGGAGGATCCGGTTCGGATTCGTCGGATCGATCCACATTACGTGTGGATCGTCGCCGCCCGGCGCGCCTTTGAACGCCGTCCAGGTCGCGCCGCCGTCGAGCGATCGATACACCGTGATGTGGCAGCCGTACACGACGTTGGGATCGGCCGGGCTCACGAAGACGCGCTCGGTCGCCGGACGCGTGTCGTCGCTCACGGCTTTCCACGTTCCGCCGCCATCATCGGATCGCATCAGGC
>JBOGIZ010000768.1:0-1892 GCA_050747805.1 Vicinamibacterales bacterium
GCTGGAATCCGAGCGCCGGGCGCTCGATTGCTGGCCGGTCGCTCGGCTCGCTGGTGAAGAACGCCGACGGCTCGGTCTCGGTCGAGGCGATCGCTCAGTATAACCAGGGAAACAAGGGACACGGGACCAGCATCTTCGCGGTCCTCACGAACCAACCCCACGCTCCGAAGCACGTCGTCGACAGCGATGCCTACAGCCACATCTCATTCGTGCGAACGATCCAGGACATGTTTGGCCTCGCCGATCCGGGAGACGATTGGTCCTATATGAACCGTTCGAAATATACGACGACGTTCATCGACGCGCACCTGAAATATCTTCCCGAATATATGGAGAGCGCCGATCCGCATTTCGATGCCGTGCGACCGATGAATCACGCGTATCGAATCCCGATGGACTATCTGCAGAAGAGCGGCTTCCTTGCCGCGTCCGGTCCACAGCGTGGCCCTGACCGCAATCAGCTGAATGCCTGGGCGCTCACGGACGAGCAGAGCGTCGCCGCGCAGTCGTCGAGACAATGACGCGCGCGTCCTGGTCTCTGATCCTGATCTGGGCGGCTCTGGGGCTCGGCGCTGGACCCTTCATCGCCGCGCCGAACGGCTTGAGCCCGGCCGCGAGAGTCGGGAAGGCCCTGTTCTTCGACACATCACTCTCCGCGTCGGGGCGCATGTCGTGCGCGACTTGTCACGACCCAGCCTATGCGTATGGGCCGCCCAACGATCTCGCCGTGCAGCCGGGAGGGCCGACGCTCAGCGGCTCCGGCACACGGGCGGTACCATCCCTTCGCTACAGCGAATACACGCCGCCGTACAGCGACCTGCTCGACAATCCGGACGGGATCAGCAAGCCCGGTCCGGGCGGCGGACTGACGCTCGATGGCCGCGCGCCGACGCTTGCCGATCAGGCGCGGATTCCGTTGCTCGCGCCCAACGAAATGGCGAACCCGGATGCCGAGGACGTCGTCGCCAAAATCAGGGCCTCGGCGCATGCGCGCGAATTCGAAGACGCGTTCGGACGCGACATATTCTCGGACACGGCCCGGGCGTTTCGCGCCGCGCTGGAGGCGCTCCAGGCGTTTCAGCTCGAGGACGACAGTTTCCACCCCTACACCAGCAAGTACGACCGGTATGCCAGCAACAAGATCGGCGGCGATTTCACGCCGCAAGAACGCCGGGGATTTTCGGTCTACAACGATCCGAAGAAGGGCAACTGTTTCGCCTGTCATTACAACGGTGCGGGACTGAACGGCGCGGTGCGCCTCTTTACGGACTTTACCTATGCGGCGATCGGTGTCCCTCGCAATATGACCATTCCGGGCAATCGCGATCCTGCGTACTACGATCTGGGACTCTGCGGGCGACCCGACCATCCACTGCCAGACAGCGCGAGGTACTGCGGGATGTTCAAGACGCCGACGCTGCGCAACGTCGCGATCCGGAAGGTGTTCTTCCACAACGGTCAAATCAAGTCGCTTCGCGACGCGATCCGCTTCTACAACACGCGGGACACCAACCCCGAGTTGTGGTACCCGATCGAGGGTGGTGTTGTGCGGAAGTTCGACGACTTGCCTCCGCAGTATCGCGCCAATATCGACGTGCAGGCGCCGCTCGACGGCAGACCGCGCACCGGCGCGGCCGCGATGTCGGATCAGGATATCGACGACTTGGTCGCATTTCTCGGCACGCTGACCGATGCCGACGTGGCGAGCCGCACTCAGTACGCGGCTGCGGGTGCGGGACAACACTCGCCAGCCACCGGTCGAGAACGGCCGGGCGTCATCCCGCGGCGACGAGGTGACTACACTTTGCGGCGCGTCAGCAGCACGACCAGCAGCACCAGCAGGATGATCCCGAAACCACCGAAGGGGTAGTAGCCGATACCCCATGCGGCCG
>JBOGIZ010000769.1:0-1551 GCA_050747805.1 Vicinamibacterales bacterium
CTTCTGCACCGTCCCGGTCACATGGATCTTCGCGGTCACGCCGGTATTCGGGATCAAGCGCTCGGCAGTGACGTCGACGTTCGGGTTCATTTCGGGGCCGCCGATGAACCTCACCGTGCCGCCGCGATCGACGGTAAAGCGCCGCCCCTCGAATTCATAGAAGCCGCGGACGGTGCGTGCCGTTCCGCGGATCTCGATCGGCCCGTCCACGGCCTTCTCAATCTGCACGTTGGTCCCGATCGTCATGTTCATGTTGCCGACGTTCGCCGCCGTGGCTCCGCCCGGCCGGAGGTTGTCGCCGCGGACGATGAGATTGTCGGACGCGACCAGATGGACGTTGAGCGCCAGCGCCGACATCACACCGGTCTGCGGCGCGGGCGTCTGTGCGCCGGCCGGATTCGGCGTCGACGGCGTGGTGGCGGCGACGTGCTGGCCCGCCGTCTGCGCCTGCCGCGTGCCCTGAGGTCCGCCCTTGGTCACGCCGAACGTCGCGTCCTCCGCCGAAACGACGTCGGGAAGCTGCTGGGTCGAATACGGACTCGCGAACTGGTCGAAAATCTCGTCGAGATTGAGCCGGGCGGTGGTCAGCTTGACGGTGCCCTCCACGCGGGGACGCCGAACCTCGCCCGTCAGGTGCAGATCGGTATCGACGCTTAGTTTGCCGAGGTCGTTGTCGAGCAGCTTGAAGTCGTTCGACTCCATCGACACGTCCACGGCGCCGCCCTGCGCGGCGCGGAACGCCAGGTCCCCTTGAATGGTGAGCGCACTCCCGTGCGCGTCGAGAATCTGGAACCGCGGCACGTGAATGCGGTCCGGAAGCAGCTCGATTCGGCTGCTGAGGCCGCTGAACTTCGTGCCCGCCGCCACCAGGCCGAATCCGCCCTTTTCGATGTCGACGTATCCATTGAGACGCGGGTCCGACACGACGCCGGTCACGTGGACGTCCGTCTGGAGCGTGCCGGTGACGTTGGTCACCTGATCGGTGAAGCCCTGGATGATGCTGAGATTGATTGGCGACGACTGGATGTGCAGATCCATGCCCGCGCCGTGTGCCGCGGCGGTCCCCGACTTGAATGCGCTCATCGGGGCGGCGCCCGTGACCGTGAGCTGAGCCCCGGGGCTTTGCACGAGCTTCGCGTTCACGGTCGCGCGATCGGCCTCGTAGCCCGCGTCCAGTGTGAACGACTGATACTTGAACTGCTCGAACCCGCCGTTGGCCACATCGATGTGGCCCTTGACGGCGGGCGCTTTGAGGCTGCCGGCGAGCGTCGCGTTGGCGTTCAGCGTGCCGGTGAAGCCGCGATTCTGCATCGCGAGCTGTTCGATCTGCGCGATGTCCACGTTCTTCGCCTGCACGGTGACTCCGCCGAGCTGCGGATTGTCTCCCATCGAGAACGCTCCGCTCACTGACAGCGACTGATTTCCGCTGACGAGCCGCAGATCCTGAATCTGAACGCGGTTGCCGCCGTAGTCGATCGTCGGCGTGCTTCCTGAGGCCGTCTTCCATTCGATGCCTTGAGTCCGCACGGCGAGCGTCGGCAGACGCAGCTC
>JBOGIZ010000770.1:0-1881 GCA_050747805.1 Vicinamibacterales bacterium
CGGATGTCCTGTCCCGTCGCGGGATTACTGACAGTCCCGGTACGCCCGCTGGTCGACGCGGCGGTCGCGCCGTTTATCCACAGAGGAACCGTCGTGAGCGGCCGAGCGGCAGCAGAAGAACGGTCCAGCGTGCGTGGCATGGCTCTTTCAAACATACCCGATCCAGAGCTTCGGCGCGCCTCGTCGCGTACTGCAAGTCCACTGGCGAGGACAACGCGTGCCCTCTGGCGACGACATCGTCGGCCTGCGGGCCCGCGGACGGACGCGAATTCCCGGTCGAATCGCCACGGGGACGTGGTCGGCATCCTGATTGCTGAGCGTGCCCAGTCATGACCAGTCTCTCGCCGGCGCGAATCGGATGGACGTTAGTGATCGCGGCGCTGACGATGGCCGCGGGCGCCTGCGGGTCGACGGACGCGACGACGCCAACCTCCGCGACGCAGACGACCACGACCGACATCCTCACGGGAACGGTGCCCGCACCAATCGGCGGCGCGCTGCAGAGCGCGTTCAACACGTTCACCGTCGGCCAGGGCGGAGGCACGGTCTCGGTCACGTTGACCTCTGCCGTTGAAATGCTGCCGGGCGGTGCGCTGCTGACGACGGTCACGATGGGACTCGGCGTCGGCACGCCGAGCGGCGGCGCGTGCACCGGGATTGGCAGCAACTTCGTGACGGCGCAGGGCGGCAGTACGGCACAGCTGTCGGGATCGCTCTCCGCGGGGAGCTACTGCGTGCAGGTTTCAGACGTGACGAGCCAGCTCGGACCCGTCACCTACGCCGTCGCCGTCGCGCATCCGTAGTGCGCGCGTTCGGTCCGGACGCGGTATGCTTCGCAGCCATGAAGCATGCCCTCATCCTTTGTACGGCCCTGCTCGCGGCCGTGCCGCCGGCGGCGGCCGGCGACAGCTACCTCCGTCAGCCCGGGATTCGCGTCACCCACTACACCTTCGATATCGCCGTCGGCGACGCGAACGACGAGGTCGCCGTCAAGGAAACCGTGGATCTGCGGTTTCTTGCCGCCGGGGTTAGAAGCATCGAACTGGATCTCTGCAAGGCTGCGGCGCAGCCGCGTTCGCCGCTCGCGGCCGACAACACCCACGACCCGTGCGCCGAGCCGACTCGCGGCGGCCGCGGCGCGCCAGCCGTCGCACCCACGGGCGGCAAGGGCATGACCGTGACGGCAGTGAGCGCCGACGGACAGCCGCTGACCTTTACGCACGAACGCGATCGCGTGCGCGTCACACTGCCCCGCGCGTTCGGCGCCGGCGACGAGTGGACCTTCTCGCTCGAGTATCACGGCGTGCCGGCCACGGGCGTGACCATCGGAAAAAACAAATACGGCGACCGCGAGTTCTTCGCGAATCCATGGCCGAACAAGGTGCGCAACTACCTCGCGGTGATCGATCACCCGTCGGAAAAAGCGGCGGTGACCACGATCATCACGGCGCCGCGGCAGTACCAGGCCATCGCGAACGGTCATCTCGTCACAGAGACGGATCTGCCGAACAACCTCCGGCGGACGGAATGGTCGGAGGCCACGCCCATCTGCACGTGGCAGATCTCGATGGGCGTCGCGCCCTTTGCCGTCGCCTACCTCGGCGAGTACCACGACATTCCACTGTCGGCGTGGGTCTATCCGCAGGAAGCCGACGTCAGCATCTCGGCGTTCCGCGCGTTCACGCAGCCGATTCTCGAGTTCTACATCGATCACATCGGTCCGTATTCGTACGACAAGCTGGCGCAGGTCGAAGCCAACGGCGTGGGCGGCGGGATGGAACTGGCGTCCGACATCTTCTATGGCTACGGCGCCGCCGGTCCCGGGCGGCAGCTCATCGCGCACGAAATGGCGCACCAGTGGTTCGGCGACTCCGCGACCGA
>JBOGIZ010000771.1:0-1913 GCA_050747805.1 Vicinamibacterales bacterium
GCCGGGGTTGTCGCGCAGATCGAACACCAGCTTCTTCATGCCCTGTTTTTCGAGCTGCTGAATCGCGTCTCCGACCTCTTCGCCCGACGTCTCCGAAAAGTCGGTGAGCCGGAGGTATCCGGTGTCAGGCGTGAGCATGAACGTCCCCTGCACCGTGACGATGTGCACCTCGTCGCGCGTGACGCTCAGGTCGATCAGCTTGTCGTAGCCAGGCCGGCGGATGGCGATGGCGACCTTCGTGCCCTTTGGCCCTTTCAGCTTCGCGGCGGTTTGATCCACCGTCCAGTTCTTCGCGTCCTCACCTTCGACCTTCGCGATGATGTCGCCGCGCCGGATGCCGGCCTTGAACGCGGGCGATCCTTCGAACACCGACATCGCGGTGACATCGCCGTTGATCGTCAGAATCTGCAAGCCAATGCCGTAGTAGTGTCCTTCCTGGCGTTCGCGCATCAGCGCGTACTGCTTCGGATCGAAAAAGCTGGAGTGCGGGTCGAGCGTTTCGAGCATGCCACCGATGGCGCCATAGACGAGTCGATCCGACGGGACCGGCTCGACGTAGTCGGACCGGATTGCGCCGAGCGCCGCGGTGAACACCTTGTACTGCCGCGTCACGTCGTCTTGCGGCGCGGGCTTGCTCGCGAACAGACCGCCGGCCAGCGCCGACAACACGACCACAAGCACCACGACCGCCAGAAACCGCGGAGTACGCATAAGAAGCATCGTAACAGACCAAATGCCGATATCGCAAAGACTTCCGGCCATTCGGCAGGGCCGGGGCCGTCGCCGCCGCAGTGTATAATTCCAGACTATGGGGCCAGTAGGTTTTCCCGAGCTCCTCGTCATTTTTGTCATCGCCCTCATCGTTTTCGGACCTCGGAAGCTTCCCGAAATCGCCAAGGCGATCGGCAAGAGTCTGGCGGAGTTCAGGCGGGCGTCGAACGAGCTGAAGCGTACGCTCGAGGAAGAGATCCGGATCGAGGAACGGCGCGATGCCGTTCGTCAGGAGGCGCCGCGCGCCATCGAGGCCCCGCGTCCAGGGGACGCGCCTCGTGCCGTCGAGTCCGCCGACACGATCGAGGCCACGCCGGCCGCGTCCATTGACCATCTCGGCAACGTGCCGCGCCAGAACGGCAGCGCGTAGTCACTTTCGCACATGGCCCTCGTCCGATTTCCGGGAGCCGCGGCTCCCACGCCAGACGAACCCGAGACCGACGACGGCGCCGGCGCGAAAATGTCGTTCCTGGAGCACCTGGATGAGCTCCGGAAGCGGCTGATTTACGCGGTGATCTCGATTGCCGTCGGCTGCGGCATCGCCTTCCTCTTCATCAATCGCATCGTCGCCTTCATCATGGAGCCCCTTGCGCACATGCTGCCGAAGGGCAACCAGCTCATCGCGACCAGCGGTCCCGATTTCTTCATGCTGTACCTGCAGATCGGGCTGATCGCGGGAATCTTCATCTCATCGCCGCTCGTCCTGTGGCAGGTCTGGAAATTCGTCGCCCCGGGTCTGTACTCGCACGAGAAGAAATTCGCGATCCCATTCGTACTGATGGCGACGGTGTTCTTCCTCGCCGGCGGGTTGTTCTCGCACTACGTCGCGTTCCCGTGGACATGGCACTTCTTTATCCTCTTCACGAAGGCCGATTACGTCGTCTTCTTGCCGAAAATTGACGACGCGTTTTCGCTCTATTCGAAGATGCTGCTCGGCTTCGGCATCGTGTTCGAGATCCCGACGCTCGTCTTCTTCCTCGCGCGGATGGGGGTGGTGACGGCCGGATTCCTGCTGAAGTACTTCAAGTACGCCATCCTCGTCATCGCGATCGTGGCCGCCGTGGTGAGTCCCGGTACCGACCTGATGTCCATGCTGATCATGGCGGTCCCGATGCTCGGCCTCTACGTGCTCAGTATCGTGA
>JBOGIZ010000772.1:0-2441 GCA_050747805.1 Vicinamibacterales bacterium
AGATCAGATCGAGGTCGCCATCGTGATCGATGTCGGCCGTGGCGAGGCCCGTCGTTTCAGGCAGCGCGTCGAGCTCGAGCGTGGTGTGCCGCTACGACAGCGTCAACTCGACGGACGTCCCGTTGAAGATCGCCGAGTCGGCAATCCCATCGCTGTCGAAATCGGCTATCACGCTGAGGGATTGCGGCGCGGCGCTGGCCACGGGCGCCGCGGCTCTGTGGGGAGAACTCCACAGCGCGCCGGTCACGAGGACCGGTGCGAGAACGCCAAGCGAAACGGCTAGTCGTGCGGACACAGAGTGTTGCGCAGATTAGAGGTAGTATACCGCAGTCCCGCCGCGCGCCCGTAGCGCTTGAGGCGGCCACTTCGCCTGAAATGCCTCGCGTTCTGGTCGTGCCGGCCGCTGGCGCAGGTTCCCGCCTGCGGACCCCAATTCCGAAAGCGCTCGTGGCGGTGAACGGCCGGCCGATGCTCGACTATCTCCTCTCGTTGTATGCGCCGTGGATCGACTCGGCCGTCGTGGTGGCGCATCCGTCATTCGCCGACGAGCTGCGAACGCACCTGCGCGAGCGCTGGCCGATGGCCGAGGTTGTGGAGCAGCGCGAACGCACCGGTATGCTCGACGCCGTGCTGCTCGCAGCGCCCGTCATCGCGCAGCGCCTGCCAGACGAAGTCTGGGTCACGTGGAGCGATCAGGTTGGCGTGCTTCCGGCGACGGCGGACCGTCTGGCGCGCGCGATGGCCGAGCGCCCGTCACCGGCGATGGCGCTACCAACGGTTCGTCACGACCGTCCATATACGCACTTCGAACGCGACGCCTCGGGCGCGATCGTGCGCTTCCTGCAGGAGCGCGAAGGAGAGGCGATGCCACAGGTGGGCGAAAGCGACATGGGCCTGTTCGCATTGTCGCGCGCCGTGTACGAGCGCGAGCTGCCGGAGTACGCCACAACCGCCACGCGCGGACCCGCGACCGGTGAGCGCAACTTCGTCCCGTTCGTGCCCTGGCTCGCGGCACGGGCGCATGTCGTGACGTTTCCGTGCGCGGACGAACGCGAGGCCATCGGCATCAACACTCCGGAGGACCTTCTGACGATGGAGGCGTGGCTGCGCGGACGATCCGCATGAGCACGCTGTCGATCGTCGTCCCCGCGTTCAACGAAGAGCGGTTCATCGGCGCGCTGCTGGAGAAAATCCGGGCGGTGGATCTCGGTCCGGTCGGGATCGCCAAGGAGATTGTCGTCGTCGACGATTGTTCGCGCGATCGTACGGCGTCGATCGCCGCCGAGGTCCCCGGCGTGCGCGTGATCCGAATGGCAGAGAACGGCGGCAAAGGCCGGGCCGTGCGCGCCGGCATCGCCGCGGCGACGGGCGACCTGCTCATCATCCAGGACGCCGATCTGGAGTACGACCCGCAGGATTACCTCCCGATGCTGCGCGCGCTGCTCGACGGGCGCGGCCAGATCATCTACGGCAGCCGTTACCTCGGGAAAGGACGGCACGGCAATCAATCGCTCGCCGCATATCTTGGCGGCCGCAGCCTCAGCGCGGTGGCCTGGGTGATGACCGGCCGTTACCTGACGGATACGGTCACTGCGCTGAAGCTCTTTCGCCGCGCCGACCTGCTGGCGCTGCCGCCCCTCGAAACGACAGGCTTCGAGCTCGATCACGAAATCACGTCGCGCATGCTGGCCGGCGGCAAGACGATCGCCGAGGTGCCGATTCGCTACTATCCGCGCAGCCGCGAAGAGGGAAAGAAAATTGGCTTCCGCGACTGGTTCAAGGGTGTGCGGACGTTTTGGCGCTATCGAAACGGGTGACCGCGCCGGCGTACGAGGCGCGCCGTGCAGACGTCGGGGTCTTCACTGCACGTGGTAGATCGTAATCTCCGGGTTCCGGAACGCCACGGTGAAGTACTGCGGCGCGTCGGCAAATTTGGGCATCCCGGATGGATACGTGTCCCGCTCGAGCTGGCCGATCCAGATGTAGTCGATCCGCAGCTCGTGGGCGATCGTCCAGGCGTCACTCGCGCTGGTCGTCGCATACATCGTCCGCACACGTTCCGAGCGCACGTGATACTCGGGATCGTCGACGAGCGTGCGCGGAGTTGCGGCCGCTTCGCGCCGTTCGGCAAAGCTGGGAATGAGGCTCCACGTCGTCTTGTCGCGTGCGAGCGCGTCCATCTGGACCACCGAGGTTTCCGGCGTCGCGCGTTTCAGCCAGTCGAGCGCCTCTCCTTCGCTGCGATCGATGACCTCGGTCCATGGGAATCCGGGTCCTGCCGACAGATTTGTGATGTCCTGGGCGTTGAAGACATCGATGACGGTCGTCGGCAGCCCTGCCACGAGCGCCACGACGCCTGTCACCACCGCCACGCGCCGCCACGAGAGGCTCGCGCCGGCGAGACCAGCGGCGGTGAGCGCCGGAACCGCGCACAGCAGCAT
>JBOGIZ010000773.1:0-7399 GCA_050747805.1 Vicinamibacterales bacterium
GGATCAACGCGCCAGCGACCGCGCATGGCCGGCGTCCAGGCTCGCATTTATCGATCGCCATCACGGACAGGCGAACGGCATCTTCGCCGCCGACGAGTGTCTGTCGGGCAGGAATCCAATGCAGGGCACCGAACTCTGCACGGTCGTCGAATTCATGTACTCGCTCGAGACCCTTTTTTCAGTGCTCGGGGATCCGGCGTTCGCGGACCGACTGGAGAAAGTGGCGTTCAATGCGCTGCCCGCCGCCCTCGCGCCAAACGTCTGGTCGCATCAGTACGATCAGCAGGTCAATCAGGCGCAGTGCACGATCAACCCCGACCATCGATGGTCCACGAATGGTCCCGAGTCGAATCTTTTCGGGCTCGAGCCGAACTACGGCTGCTGCACAGCCAACCTGCATCAAGGCTGGCCGAAGTTCCTGTCGCATCTTTGGATGAAGACGCCGGACGAAGGCATCGCCGCCGCGGCGTACGCGCCGAGCCGCGCCACGTTCGAGTCACGCGGTGTCCCGGTCAGCCTCTCGATGGAGACGGACTATCCTTTTCGTGAGACGCTGTCGCTCATCGTCGAGCCCGCGCGCGCCGCGCGCTTTCCCGTGGTGCTGCGCGTGCCCGCGTGGGCGACGGGCGCGACGGCGCGCGTGGGCTCGGGGCCGGCGACGCCGCTGGCTCCTGGCAGCCTGCATCGGATCGAGCGCGAGTGGCGCGGACGCGTCGAGATCGCGATCCGCTTCCCGATGACGCCCGGGGTGATCGAACGCTACAACGGCGCCGTGGCGATCGAGCGCGGCCCGCTGCTCTACGCGCTGAAGCTCGGCGAGTCATGGACCCGCGTCAACGCCGACGAACCGCACCGCGAGCTGCCGCACGGCGACTTCGAGGTGCGGCCGACGACGCCCTGGAATTATGGGCTCGTGACCAGTGGCGCCGACAGTGTGAAGGGTCTGGCGTTCGAAGAGCGGCCTGTCGGCGACGTGCCCTTCTCGCCGGACGGCGCCGGTACGATCGCGAGCGCCCGTGCGAGACGGATTCCGTCATGGCGCCTCGACGCGGGCTGGGCCGCGGAGATCGCGCCCGGCGATGCGCGGCTCGCGGATCCCGGCCGGGAGCGCACAAGCGCACCGGACGAAACCGTCACGCTCGTTCCGTACGGCTGCACCAACATCCGGATCGCGGAGTTTCCGAGGCTCACGTAGGCTGGCACACGCGTAGAATGAGGCAGACCTGACGCGGGAGGCTGCTCATGGCACAGGAAGTCCAGAAATGTGCGCACCCGGCTTGCTCCTGTTCGGTCGCTCCCAACAGTCCCTTCGGCAAGTACCGCAGCGAGGCCTGCAGGAAAGCCGGCGACATCACCGAGCTCCGGTGCAGTTGTCGCCAGCCTGAATGCCGGTAACCTGACGTCCCGAATCCAACTGGAGGCTCGATGAAGCGCTGGTTCCCAACGCTCCTGGTGTTTGCGGTGTGCTCGGCGGTGGTTCACGCCGACGTCACCGTCGTGGAAACGATGACGATCGAAGGCGGCATGGCTGCGATGGGCCAGAGCACCACGCCGAAAACGACGACGCGCATCAAGGGTCTGAAGTCGCGGACCGATGTCGATGCCTCGGGCGATCAAGTCTCGACGATCACTGATCTGGTTGCGAAACAGGTCATCCTCCTGCGCCCGGATCAGAAGACCGCGCAGATCATTTCCAAGGCGGACGCGCTCGCCGCGCCCGCGGGAACGGCGCTGCCGGCGGCTCCCGCGACCGACGCGACGCTGACGCCCACGGGCCGCACGCAGACGATCGACGGTCTGAAGTGCGACGAGTTCGCGTTCACGTCGTCGCTGGAGATGTCCGACATGGCCGCTAGCCATCTGATGCCGCCGGAAGCGGCCGAGATGATGAAGGACGTGAAGATGAAGATCCAGGGCACCGTCTGCGTCGCGAAAGACGCGCCGGGCGCGAGCGAGTACCTCGCGTTTCAGAAGGCCGCCGCGTCGAGCGAACTCGACTCGGCCGTCGCCGGCGCGAGCGGCATGAACATGAACGTGCCCGGCATGGAGAAGATGATGAAGGCCCTCGGCGCCGTGCAGGGGATGCCGTACGTCACCGAGATGACCGTCAACGTCGAGGGCACCGGCCAGGTCGCGCAGATGATGCAGCAGGCGGGCCCCATGAAAATCACGATGCGTGTGTCGTCGGTCACAACTGATGCGGTCGCCGACGATCTCTTCAAAATGCCTGAGGGCTACACGATCATCAAGCCCTGAAATCGCCCTGAGATGAACGAGGCCCATCAGGACCGATGAGACCCCGCGGCGAACCTACCCGCGCGACACTCAGCCTCCCGAAGCCGGCCATGTAGACGAAGCCGACTTCGAGTCGGAGGTCAGCGAAACGGTCGGGAAGGACGACTCGCCGTTCGACGTCGACCTCACCCCTGTGCGGACGGGGGTTCTGTGCGCACGGGAGGATCTGATAACGCAGAGCCTTACGTCAACCGCGCGCGCTAATGCGTCCTATCGTGTCACTTGTACGGGACACCGTGCGATGAGACATAGAGCGGCGAAATCTTCCCGCCTTCGAAGGACGCGGCCGGTGGCAAGAACATCCGGCTGGGCGGCGGCGTCGCGACGACCCGTCAGTATCTCGAGGCGCATCTGATCGACGAGATGCTTCTGGCCGTGCGCCCCGTGGTGCTGGGACGAGGTGAGCACCTGCTCGCCGGACTCGACCTGCCGGCGCTCGGCTACAAAGTCGCCGAGGTGACGCCCGGCGAGCGCGCCACTCACGGCGTCATCCGCAAAGCCAGTGGCCGTGAAGTTCCACCGGCTGTCCGCGGCTAGCCAGGCATCGGGATGGCGACATTCGTTCAGAGCGGGTGCGGAATCCCGAGTCGCTGGCAGATTCCGCGCACTGTTCCCCGCTTGAGAGTTCCGTGCCGTGGCACGGGAGCCTGCGCGCCGTTGGCGGGATTCACCCAGATGTCGTGGCTGCCGCCAGCGTGATGCAGAAAGCAGCCGTGTTCGCGCAGATGCCGCTCGAACTCGCGGCGTTTCACGCGGAACGTCGGCGAGACGCAGCGAACTGGCGGAGGAGCTTCGCGCGCGACGTGCGGAGCGCGCGGAGTGCATCGTGCGCCATGCGGAACGCGTCGTCGATGGTGTCGGCTTCAGTAATCAGTTCGGGTTCAACCGGGCTGGTGACGATATATCCGCCCTCTGCCGCCGTCGTGAGCGTCAGAACCAGTTTGCCGTCGGAAACTGTATAGGCCTTGGCCACAGCCCATTGTAGCGCGATAGGACTGCGTGCCGGCCGCGCGATCACCGGTGCGATAATGAGCGTCCCGATGAAGACGCGTCTTATCGCCGCCGCGCTCGGAGCGCTCGTGTGTGTGGCTCCCCTCGCCGCGCAGACGGTCACCGCTGACGACGTCGCTATCGAGCGCGTCACCATCGTCGATGTGGTGAAGGGCAAGTTGTTCACGGACATGACCGTGGTGGTCGACGGGACGCGCATCAAGAGTGTGGTGAAGACGCGCCCCGGCGAGCGCCATCCGGGGACGGTGATGGACGGCGCCGGGATGTACGTCATCCCAGGCCTCTGGGACATGCACGTTCACGTGGCGTTTACCAACGACGCGGCGCGCATCCGATCGACGAGCGCGCTGATGCTCCCGCTGTTCATCGCCAACGGCGTCACCGGCGTGCGCGACATGTGGAGCAACCTCGACGCGATCCTCGCGATGCGCGACGCGGTGGCGGCGCATCAGACGATCGGCCCCAGGATTGCCACGTCCGGACCGATGCTCGACGGGCCCGCGTCGCGCTACCAGGTGATCGTCAAGGTGACCACGGCCGAAGATGGGCGCGCGGCGGTGAGGCAGCTGCACGAACGCGGCGTGGACTTCATCAAGACGCAGTCGCTCGTGCCGCGCGACGCGTACTTCGGCATTGCCGACGAAGCGGCGAAGCTCGGAATGCGCTTCGAGGGACACGTCCCCGACGCGATCCGCGCGCGAGAGGCAGTCGCCGCGCACCAGTATTCCTTCGAGCACCTCCTCGGTGTCTTCGGAGCGAGCACCACCATCGAGGACGCGGTCGTCGCCGGGAAGAAACCGTCGAAGGCGGCCATCCTCGCGGCGCATTCCGAGCCGAACGAAAAGGCGATCATCGCCCTGCTGGCGGAGAACCAGGTGTGGCAATGTCCGACGATTCTTTCCGACCTGGGGACGGCGGCCGATCTCGTCTCGGATCCTGGACTGCCCTATTGGTTCAAGAACAGCGTTGACCAGTGGAAGGCGTCTTCGCTGCGAGCGCTGACCTCCACGGATGACGCGGCAGCGGACGTCAAGCAGCGGTTCGACCGGTGGGAACTGTCACTGACGACGAAGCTGCACGCCGCGGGGGTGCCGTTCCTCGCAGGCACCGATGCGCCGGCCGGATTCGATCTCGTCCCAGGCGCGTCGCTGCACAGCGAGCTCGAATGGCTGGTGCGCGCCGGCTTTACGCCGCTCGAGGCGCTGCAGACCGCCACCATCAATCCCGCTGCCTTTCTCGGCAGGACGAAGGACTTTGGGACGGTGGAGCCGGGAAAGATCGCGGATTTCGTGGTGCTGGCGAGCAATCCGCTGGTGAGTATCGGCAATACGCGCTCCGTCGTCGCTGTCGTGGCGGATGGCCGATTCTATTCGCCGACGGAGCTGGACAAGCTCCGATTGCATCTGTTGGACGTGGCCGCGAAGTAGACCCCGAAGACGATCGAGCTGGTCCAGTAGCAGGGGAGGCGGGCGGAGCCGCGGCCCCCTCGGGCAGCGGCGTGACGCGCGGGCCTCAGGCGAACTGTTTCAGGTTCGCCACGTTCGCCCAGGGGAGCAGCGTCATCTCCTTGACCTCGGCGACCTTCATCGTCGGCCCGATGGCCGGGTTCCCGACCGGCGTCAGGATCATCGCGTACGCGCTGCCGGCGGCGAAGTAGCCGACGACCTGCGGGATCCCGCCCTTGCCCATGGCCTTGTTCACGTCGCCACCGCCGACGGTGCCGGGGAACGGGGCCGCGCCGGCCACGCCCGACACCGACGCTGTGAACTTCTTCCAGGCGTTCTTCACCGCGATCGTCGACGGGTCCTGTGGGTCGTGCGCGGTGCCGACGTGCGCGATGCAGCTCTGGTTGTGGTCGGTGTAGCGGAACAGGAAGCAGCCGGACATCGGCCCGGTCATGACCGCCGTCGTCAGCGGCGTGGTGGTGACGGCGCCCGGGACGTACTTGAGGAACGTGAAGCTCCACGGGATCCCGGTCTGGGTGAACGGGCCGGCGTCGCCCGCCGCCGTGTAGACGCGCACGGAGGCCGGCGTCGTCTGGCCGGCGATCAGCAGGTCTCCCTGGGCGATCTGCGATTGCAGCCCGGTCGTCACACCACCGGGGTCCAGCCGGAAACCGATGTACTTCCCCTTCAGTTCTTTCGCTGACGGCATTTGGGCGAGCCCTCCCTCTGGGATTGTTGACTGTATCACCCGCGCCGGCGCAGACCTCCCGAGGGGGACTCCCGATTGACGCGGCGCTGGCGGTGGGTCAAACCATGCGCTCGTGAAACGCGCGGCCGCCATCAGCGTCGTCCTGGCACCCCACCAGCGCACCGGATGAAACCGTCACGCTCGTTCCGTACGGCTGCACCAACATCCGGATTGCGGTTTTTCGAGGCTCACGTAGGCTGGCAGGCGACCATCACCTCAACCCGAAGGGCTGGTCGCCAGACGGCAACCGGCTCGTTGGCGATTTGATCCTGCCGCGCGGCCGAGCGACGGGGTCGCCGTCTGCGATCTCGCCTCGCGCACGACCTCGGAGGTGTCGACCGATGAGGCCTGGTGGCCCGGGGTGGCTCGCCGATGGCCGGCGCGTCGTCTATTTCGCGAAAGCTGGCTTGGTAGCTCGTCGTGCTGGACACGGGTCACGCGCGCCCGGACGGTCGTAGACGGTCGCCTGCCGGGTACGTCGCTCGACGACACCTTCGCGATCAGCCACGACAACCGGATGACTACCACGCTGCAGTCCGCGCTGAAGCGGACGTCTGGATCATGGAACGGAAGTAGAGTTACACCATGCCCCTGAGCGCCGGGACGCGGCTTGGTCCGTACGAGATTACCGGCACGCTCGGCGCGGGCGGGATGGGCGAGGTCTATCGCGCCCGCGACGTGCGTCTCGCCCGCGACGTGGCCCTGAAAGTGCTCGCTCCGCAAGTCGAGCGCGACGGCCATGCGCTGACGCGCCTTGCGCGCGAGGCGCGCGTGCTCGCCTCGCTCAACCATCCCAACATCGGCGCGGTCCACGGTTGGGAGGAGTCGAGCGGCGTTCACGCGATCGTGCTCGAGCTCGTCGAGGGGCCCACGCTCCTCGAACGGATCGCGGCCGGGCCGCTCGGCCTTGACGAGGCGCTCAAGATCGCGCGGCAGATTGCCGACGCGCTCGACGCGGCGCACGAGCAGGGTATCGTTCATCGCGATTTGAAGCCGGCCAACATCAAGGTCCGGCCCGACGGGCGCGTCAAGGTGCTCGACTTCGGCTTGGCCAAGGCGCTCACGCCCGATCGGTCCGACCCCGAGGCCGCGACCGCGATGAGCCTCACGCAGTCGGGCGTCATCGTCGGCACGCCTGCCTACATGAGTCCAGAGCAGGCGCGCGGCGAGCCTGTCACGCGGAGCGCCGATGTCTGGGCGTTCGGCGTCGTGATCTACGAGATGCTCGCCGGTCGTCGTCCGTTTGCCGGGGCCTCGCCCAGCGACACACTCGCTGCCATTCTCCACGAGACGCCGGATTGGGACGCGTTGCCGCGCAGAACGCCTGAGGCGATCCTCCGGCTGCTGCAGCGGTGTCTCGAGAAGGACCCGCACTCGCGACTGCGCGACATCGGCGACGCGCGGCTGGAGATCGAAGACGCACGCGCCTCGCTTTCCGGTGCCTCATCAGGGACGCGCCGCGCGGCCGGCGAACTCGCGGGCGCTCACAGATGGTCGAAAGGTCGGCGGCTGGCCGTGGTGGCCGGCATGCTGTTCCTCATCGGCGCCGCGGCGACGGGCGCGTATCTCGTCGGGCGATCGGGATCTCCCGCGCCGACGTCCCTGGTGACGCGGCTTGCCCTCCTGCCGCCACGCGGCAAACAGCTCACCAGTGCTCCCGCGATGTCGCCAGACGGCCGGTCGATCGCCTTCGTGGCGCAAAACGATGACGGCACCGGCCGGATGCTGTGGCTGCGCGAACTGTCGTCGGAGCAATCCCGGGAACTGCCGGGCACGGCGGATGCCGAGTACCCGTTCTGGTCGCCCGACGGCAAGAACATAGCCTTCTTTGTCAAGAGTGGGGGCAAACTCGAGCGCCTGCGAATTGGGGATACCGCGCCGGAGCTAATTTGCGACGTGC
>JBOGIZ010000774.1:0-2918 GCA_050747805.1 Vicinamibacterales bacterium
TACTTCCACTCGAACTTCATCCCGAAGCGCGATCCGAAGTTCGACTGGACGAAGCCCGTCGACGGCAGCGATCCGGCGACCGATTGGGGGCCGCTGATGTCGATCGACGAGACGCCGCACGTCGTCAATCCGAAAGTCGGCTGGCTGTACAACAGCAACAACTGGCCGTGGTCGGTGTCGGGACCTGACAGCCCCAAGCGCGAGGATTTCCCCGCCTACGTCGACCGCGGCACCGAAGAAAGCCCGCGCGGATATCACGCCCTGCGGGTGCTGCCGAACAAGAAGGACTTTTCGATGCAGGGGCTGATCGATGCGGCGTTCGACAGCTATCTGCCGGAGTTCGACAAGGTGCTGCCGCCGCTCTTCAAGGCATATAACCAGGCGCCTGCGTCGGATCCGGTGAAAGCGAAACTCGCCGAACAGATCGCGACGCTCAAGGGGTGGGATCACCGCTGGGGCGTGAATTCGGTCGCGACGTCGCTTGCGGTGTACTACGGCGAGCGCGCGGGCGGCGGCGGTGCAGGCGGAGTACGCGGCCGGCGCAGCGGTCCACCGTCGGATGAACAGCTCCTCCAGGCGCTCTCGGCCGCTTCCGACAAGCTGACGGCGGACTTCGGCACCTGGAAGACGCCGTGGGGGGACATCAATCGCTTCCAGCGCATCAACGACGACATCGAGCCGCATTTCGACGATGCGCAGCCGAGCATTCCCGTCGGCTTCACGTCGTCGCGCTGGGGATCGCTCGCGTCGTTCGGGGCGCGGACGTATCCGAACACGAAGAAAATGTACGGCAGCAGCGGCAACAGCTTCGTCGCCGTCGTCGATTTCGGGCCGACGGTGCGCGCGCGAGCCGTGACCGCGGGCGGCGTCAGCGGCGATCCGAAGTCGCCGCACTTCGACGATGAAGCGCAGCGCTACGCGACGGGCAATCTGCGCGACGTGTACTTTTATCGCCCCGACGTCGAGAAGCACGCCGAGCGCACGTATCATCCGGGCAAGTGAGCATCACCAACGGCACAACTCCCGACTGCTCGAGGCGCCAGGATCGAGTCGCCTCGTTCGGCGCGCGCACGTATCCAGGGACGAAGAAGATGTACGGGGCGAGCGGCGACAGCTTTGTCGCCGTCGTCGAATTTGGTCCGCGGATCCAGGCGCGCGCGATAACCGTCGGCGGATTGAGCGGCGATTGCCTCAACCCGATGTTTTAGCGTGCCGCTTTCGGCCTCTTGGCCTCCGCCCTGAATCGCCGGCTTCCACCTCAAGGCGTTGTGCCTCTTCCCGCCCACTTCGCCCGCAGTTCGAGACCGATCAGCACCAGCCCCACGATCTCCGTGGCGATTATCGGCGTCACGAACAGGCTGCGGAGGTGGCTCGAAATCGTCGTGAACGTGTGATGCGCGAAGGTCCGGTGGAGAAACGGCCACGTCAACGCCATCCACGCGGAATCCTGCGGCTCCTGGCCGAACGCGCTCATCAGGCCGTCCAGGAGAAGATGCGTCGCCACGCCGACGGCCAGCGCGCCGACGACGCGTGATCGTGCAATCACGGCGGCCGCGGCCAACCCCACGAGAAAGATCCCCGTGTGCCCGAACGTCCGCGTGCAGCTGACGTAGCTCCAGATTCTCGCGTAGTACAGCGGCTTGTCGATCAGATCGGGCAGCAGCGTGCCGATGATGAGCGGGATGGCGGGTAGACGATGACTCCAGGGTTGCGCCAGTCGGCGGCCAATCCCAATGTGGCCGAATACAAACACGCGATCTCTACTTTAACCCGCGGCCGCCCGACAAAACGTCTCCGGTAACCTCAGGCGCCGACAGCGAGCAGCGGGTCCGTCTTGTTGATGGCGAGCGACGAGACGATGAAGAGCACGCGTCCGGCCGCGGGACTGATCGCCTTCTGCAGCACGCCTCCTTCCCAGTCGGTCACGCGCCCGAGCTCCTGGCCCTTTCTGACGCGCGCGCCCACGGCCACGCTGGGATACCAGAAGCCGGCGTGATCGCTGCGCAGCCAGAGCATCCGCGAGAGCACACGGCATCGCACGGTCCTGGGTGCGCCGCCCGCGCGCATCTTCAGGTGCCGCATCACTCGTGTGATGCCTTGGGTGTGCGCCTTGACGGCGTCAGGTGTCCAGATGCCCTGGCCGCCGGCTTCCGTGAGGATAGACGGAATGCCTGCCTTCGAAGCAGACGAGTACGTACCGCCCTGGGTTTCGCTGCTCACCAGCATCGGAATGCCGAACGCCTTTGCCATCTCGATCGATGCCGAATCGACGCGCTCGTCGCCGCTCTTGTGAAAGATCGTGAACGGCACAAGCGCTTCGATGAGATCGCCGCCGTGCAGGTCGATGTAATAGTCGGCCCGCTTGATGATGTTGTCGAAGACCCATGCCGCGATCTGCTCCGACGCCGTGCCGCTCGCGCTGCCGGGAAACACGCGATTGAGGTTCTTGCCGTCGAGCGGACAGATATAGATCGAGCGCGCCGTGAACGCCGGCAGGTTCATCACCGGCACAACGATCACGCGTCCGCGCAGGGTCTTCGGATCGAGCGTCTGCCCGAACTCGAGCGCCGCCGCGATGCTCGCGTACTCCGCCGGGTGGACGCCGGCCGTAACGACCAGCGTCGGCCCGTCGCCGCTGCCGTTGACGAGCCACATCGGCAGCCGATACGGCTTCCCGTCGATCGGGAATTCGGTGATCCCGTATCGCTTTTCGCTTGCGTGCGCGGTGAGCGACCCGACGGTGAGAGGTGCGTTGGGCATGCGACGAGTATACGGACGTACGGACGGATCTCGCGCCGAGAGCGCCGAAAGCAGAGAGCGCAGAGGGCCGCCGCGCGGGCCTTACGGCCGGCTGACGGCCGGGCAGCTGGTCGCAGAAACGAGCAACCCAAGAAGCGTTCTTGCTCGTTTCTGCGACC
>JBOGIZ010000775.1:0-1847 GCA_050747805.1 Vicinamibacterales bacterium
CCGTATGTCCCGCTTGGCCGGCTCGACTCCCTCGAGGATCCCCGGCTCGTGCGGATCGGTCAGTATGAAGACGGGATCACCGGCCGGCACGATCCAGCCAAGGTGCTGACGCCGTTTCTCGAGGCCTATCTGACGGAGCCGCGGCGGCCGCGTGTGGCCGTGTGGCTGTCTGACAGCGGATCTCGAAGCAAGCTGAGCCAGACGCTGCTCGAAATGGTGCGCGGCGGCGTTCAGGATCTCGCGCTCGACTTCACCGTGTTCTACGGCGGCGTCGAAGCGCTCGACGCGAGTCTGACGGGAGGCTTCCCGTTTGCGATTCGCTGGCTCGGGGCCGAATCGACGTCGGAAGATCGGTTCCGCGAACTCGCATCCGGCGGCGCCTTTGATTACACGCTGTTGTTCGAGTCGTCGGGCATGTACAACGGTGAAGACCTGGCGAGCGTCGCGGCGCCGCTCGCGGCGGGCCGCCTCGACGCGGTGTGGGGCAGCCGGCGTCTGTCGGTGCGCGACATCGAGGCGTCGCTGCGCGTCCGCTACCGTCATACGCCGGGACTGCGGCTGGCGAGCACCCTGGGCAGCCATCTGCTGAGCGCAACCTATCTGCTGCTGTACGGGCGCTACATTTCCGATACGCTGTCGGGCGTTCGAGCGGTGCGCGCCGGGTATCTGTCGCTTCCCCACGTGCGGCTCGGCGACAAGTTGCTCAACCAGCGCCTGCTGTCGGCGCTGCTCGGCGGGCGCGCCGAGATCCTCGAAACGCCCGTACGCTTCTATGCGATGTCGCCCGTGCAGGTTCGTCGCACGAGCGTCGCCGACGGTCTCCAGGCGCTCGGCAGAACGCTCGCGTGGCGCCTGCGCCCCAGCCGGCTTCCGCCGCCGGTACCGCAGCCTCCGCCAGCGCCGCCCCGGGACAGCGACGTCGCCCGTGACCTCCGGTAATGCACCCGACGGCAGCCGCCGATACTCAGCCCGGTACCGTAGTATACTAAGTCCTTTGTATGCGTAGAGTTGCACGAATTTGCGCGATCGCGATCGCGATCGCGCTTGCAGGGGCCGCCTGCAGTGGGCACCGCTCCCCAACGGCGCCGACACCGCCCGTCAGTAGCGGCGGAACAGGCAACAGCGGGTCGGGCGGCACGCCTCCGGCGACCCCGCCGGCTCCCCCGACACTCAAGGTGACGAAGATTCTCTGCTTCGGCGACAGCCTCACCTATGGCGTCGTCCAGCCGCCCGCAAGCCTCATGTCGCTCGACGCCGGCGCGTCAGTTTCGTATCCCTATAAGCTGCAGACGCTCGAAACCGCGCGGTATACGTCGCAGACGATCACGGTGTGGAATGACGGCAATTCGGGCGAAGCCGCGGAGGACAGCGGCACGTATGCGCGCCTGACCGACGGCCTGAGCCAGACGCAGCCCGACGTCCTGCTGCTGTTGGAAGGCGCAAACGATCTTGGCAAGTACGTCTCAGTGAATGTTTCGCAGGACGCTGGCATCACCGCGGCCGTCAACGCCATGGAGGATATGGTGCGCGCCGCCCAGGCGCGCGGCGCGGCCGTGTTCGTGGCGACGCTTCCGCCCCAGCGCGTCGGCGCGCAGCGCGCTGGCAATGCGGATCTCGTCGATCCGTACAACGCCGCGTTGAAGGTGATGATTGCCAGGAAAGGCGCAACGCTCGTCGACCTGAATACGCTGTTTCCGCTGTCGCTGATCGGTCTTGACGGACTTCACCCGACGGAAGACGGCTACGAAAAGATGGCAGAAATTTTCCAGTCGGCGCTGGCGGCGGTGTACGAAGTGCCTCCGGCCGGCGCGTCGCTGACCGTTCGGCGTTAGGGCCCGTCAGGGCCC
>JBOGIZ010000776.1:0-2031 GCA_050747805.1 Vicinamibacterales bacterium
ACCACGTCGCGCGGGCGATCGGATTCGACGAGGAAGCGATTCACTGGGTCGGCGTCGCCGTCCGCGAGTCGGTGATCAACGCAATCAAGCACGGCAATCGCGAGCATCCCGGCAAGCTCGTCACGACCGAATTCGCCTTCAGTCCCGTCGACGCGCCGACCGAGCTGGTCGTCCGGATTGTCGATCAGGGCGAAGGATTCAATCCCGACGCGATCGCCGATCCTCTGGCGCCCCAGAACATGCTGAAGTCGAGCGGCCGCGGCATTTTCTTCATGCGCAGCTTCATGGACGATGTGCGGCTGCAGCGCGCGCCGGAAGGCGGGATGGAGGTGCGCATGGTCAAGAAGCTGGCGGCCGGTGGCTGACGGCATTCCGCCACTCTATCTCGCGACCGCGATTGAAGCCGTCACGCAGGCGGGCGCGATGCAGCTCGCCGGTGCCGGACACCTGCACATCGAGAAAAAGGGCGCGATCGATCTCGTGACCGAGGTGGATCGCGATGTCGAGCGAATGTTCCGCGCGCTCATCGCGGAGCGATTCCCGGCGCACGCCGTGCTGGCGGAGGAGTTCGAGAGTCGCGGCGACCGGCAGCGCGAATCGGAATACTGCTGGGTGTTCGATCCCGTCGACGGGACGACGAATTACGCGCACGGACTGCCGATCTTCTGTTCGGCTGCGGCGCTCGAACGCAATCGGGAGCCGATCGTCGGGGCCGTGTACGATCCAAGCCGCCGCGAACTGTTCACAGCCGAACGCGGCGGGGGCGCCTGGATCAACGGCGCGCCGCTCCGCGTTTCGTTCGCCGAGACGCTGATCGATTCGCTTCTGTGCACGGGGTTTCCGTACTCGGTTCACGACGAGTCGGCGTATCTGCTCGCGTTGTTCGGCGATTTTCTCGGCCGCGCGCGCGCCGTCCGGCGCCTCGGATCGGCCGCGATCGATCTCTGCTATGTCGCGGCGGGCCGGCTCGACGGCTTCTGGGAAGTGCACCTCAATCCGTGGGATGTGTCCGCGGCCGCATTGATTGTTGAGGAGGCCGGCGGACGTGTCTCAAATCTGACCGGGGGCCCATTCGAATCGCGTGCCGGAGCGATCGTCGCCACGAACGGACGCATCCACGAGCAGATGCTGGACGTGGTGCGTTCACGAAAACGGACGGGTTGACACCTGTTCGTGACATTCACGCAGCGAGGGCGCGCCGAAAATAGGGGAGATCGGAGGGTGGCATCAACCATGCTCCGGTCGTTGGCTGGAGGGACAGTTGATGACGAAGAGAATCACCCCCGCCCGAATGGTGGCCGTGCTGGCCGCGGTTGCGGGTCTGCTGACTCCGGCGATCGCGTCCGCGCAGATCCGCCAGGTCAGCTCGTCTTCATCGGGAGAAGGCGCGCAGACGATCAACTTCACGATTGGATATTTCGCGCTGAAGGGGCTCGACTCGCGCGTCTCGGACGACGTGTTGTTCAACGATCTCCAGAGCGACGAGCCGCTCTTGTTAGTGCCCTGCGGGTGTTCGGACAGCATCAGTGATTTCAACAGCGTGATCACCGGAGGCGAGTATCTGCTGCGCGTCGTTCCACACGTCGAAGTCGGCGCGGGTGTGTCGTTCTACCAGCGGACCGTGCCGAGCGTCTACGCGAATTTGACGCACCCTGACAACAGCGACATCACGCAGGACTTGAAGCTGCGCGCCGTTCCGGTGACGTTCACGGCGCGGTTCCTGCCACTTGCCAACGACGCCGCGATCCAGCCGTACGTCGGCGTCGGCGTGGTCGCGATTCGCTGGCGGTATTCGGAGACCGGCGATTTCGTGGATGCGAACAACTCGATCTTCTCGGCGCGCTACGTGGACACCGGCACGGCCGTCGGCCCGACGGTGCTCGCCGGCGTTCGCGCCCCGTTTGGCGGGGCGGTCGCCGGGGCCGAAGTCCGATGGCAGCGCGCGCAGGGCTCGGGGTTGCTCAGCCAGGGATTCCTCGGCGACAAGATCGATCTTGGCGGCTGGACCACGAACTTCACGCTGGGCTGGAG
>JBOGIZ010000777.1:0-3639 GCA_050747805.1 Vicinamibacterales bacterium
GTATAGAGATTGTCGTAGGTGATGCCGCCGGAATTGCCTTCGTGGCTCTTGTCGTTGAGCGTCAGGTCCGGACTGATCACCTTCCAGGTCTGTCCGCCGTCGGTCGTCTCGTGAACGTACTGGCTGCCGACGTAGACGCGCTTCGGATCGAAATGCGAAATCTCGAGCGGAATCGTCCAGTGCCAGCGGTACTTCACCTTGGCGGGCGTCCAGCCGTCATCGACGTCGGGCCAGACGCTCACGTCCCGCGCCTCGCCGTCGCGCAGATTGATCCGGCTGATCACGCCCTCATAGCAGCCGGACCAGACGATGTTCGGATCGGAGGGATCGGGCGTGGCGAAGCCGCTTTCACACCCGCCGACGCTCTGAAAATCGGCCGCGCGGATACCGCCGCCTCCGAATCCGCCCGCGAGGGTGTTGCTCGGTCCGCGGAACGAACTGCTGTCCTGGATGTTCCCGTAGACGTTGTAGGGAATCTGATCGTCGGTCGTGACGTGGTACACCTGCGCGATCGGCAGCCGGATGGCTTCATAGCTGTGCCCTCCGTCGATGCTGTTGGAGACGCCGGCGTCGTTGCCGACCATGATGTGGTCCGCGTTCTTCGGATCGATCCAGATGTCGTGATTGTCGCCGCCGGCCGAGGCGAATTCCGCCCGGGCGCCGCCGGCGTCGGCACGTCCGCCGCCCGTTCCACGTCCGCCGCCGGGCGCGCCGCGGCCGGCCTGCCGGACGAACGTCTTTGCGCCGTCGCGCGAGACGATGAAGTTCGGACTCAGGAAGAAGAGCAGGTCCGGATCGGACGGCGAGACGCCAAAGCGATCGTAGTACGAGTCGCGCTGCAGCATGAGGTGCGAGTGGGCTGACCAGCGTCCACGTGGCGCCGCTGTCGTCGGACCGGTAGAACGACGGCTGCGTGTCCTGCACGAGCGCGTACACGCGGCTGGGCGTGCTGTGCGCAATCGCCACCGCGACCTTCCCAACCGGATGGCCGGCGGGCGGCAGCCCGTTGCCGGCGAGCTGCTTCCACGTGTTGCCGCCGTCGCGGCTCATATAAATGCCGCCGGTCGCGCCGCCGCTGTCGATCGACCACGGATGAATCTGCAGCGCCCACATGCCGGCAACAAGTACGTTGGGATCGTTCGGATCGATCGCGATGTCCGAGCAGCCGGTGTTGGCGTCGACGGCGAGCACCTGCGTCCACGTCTTGCCGCCGTCCGTCGTGCGATAGACGCCGCGCTCGGGCTGCGGCTTGAACAACTGGCCGAGCGCGCACACGAACACGCGCTGCGCGTCGTGTGGGTCGATCACGATGCGGGCAATGTGGCCGGTCGCCTCGAGGCCGGCGCGCTGCCAGTGTTCGCCGGCATCATTCGACATGTACACGCCGTCGCCCATCGGATAGAACGGACGAATCAGGAACGTTTCTCCGGTGCCGGCCCAGACAACGTTCGGCGACGATTCGGAAACGGCGAGCGCGCCGATCGCGGACACGTCTTCACGATCGAAAATGGGCCGCCACGTCGTGCCGCCGTTTTCGGTTTTCCAGATTCCGCCCGACGCCGCACCGGCGTACGCGATGAACGGGTTTCCGGCCACGCCCGCGACGGCGGACACGCGGTTGCCGGTCGGGCCAATGAACCGCCAGCGCAGCTGCGAGAGCGTGTTGTCGCTGCCCTGCGGTGCCTGAGCGGCGACGCCGCGTCCAAGCACGGCGATCGCAACGGCCGCGATGAACGTCACGCCAATCCTCATCCAGCGAGTCTTGTCAACAATCGTCATGGGAGTCCCATCTGAAAGGTAAGACCGTATCGTTATACACCCGGGCGAGTTGCCGGCGCACGCCGTCAGATGCCTCGCCGGAGTCATTCGAGCAGCGATGCCACGTCGTAGATCTCGTTCATCATGCGGCTGGCGACGCGCACGGGGGCTGCTCGGAACGCGACGTTGCGCACACGCGGCCAGCCGGCGTGAATGAAAGCGCCCAGTCGACGCGACGCGTTCACGATGGAACGCACCCGTGAAAACCGGCGCATCTCGAATGCGGTGAACGCCGCAGCGGGATCCGCATGCTCTGAGAGACACCGCGCGATGACCCACGCATCCTCTACCGCCTGCGCTCCGCCCTGCCCCATGTTCGGTGTCATCGGGTGCGCGGCGTCGCCAATCAGGCAGACCGATCCTTTCGACCACGGTCGCCGGGCTGGCAGATCGCGCAACTCGATCTGGTTCGTCGAACCTGGCGGCGTCGCGCTCAAGACCTCGGCCGCGATTGCCGGATAGCCGCGGACGATGTCTGCCGGCGATTCTCCGCGCCAGCTACCGCAGACGAGAAACCAGTACGCTTTTCGGCTGCCGACGTCCGCAATCCCCATTCGTGAATCCCGTCCCCAGATCTCGATGGTGGCTCGCTGGAAGAGCGGAGGCAGGTCGACGTCGGCGAGCCCGCGCCAGCACATCTGTCCGGTCCCGCGGAGCGGCGAAGCGCCCATCACCAAGTCGCGCGCGGCTGAATGAATGCCGTCCGCGGCAATGACGAAGGGTCCACCAGCCGACGATCCGTCCTCGAACGCCACGCTCGGGGGGGCCCCGTAATCGAGAACGCTACGGAGCCGCTTGCCGAACCGGACACTGGACGTACCCATCGCCTCCATGAGGATTCGATGCAGCTGGGCGCGCTGAATCGCCACGATACCGAAGCCGAATCTGCGCCTGACGTCCTGCTGATCGACTGATGCGATGCGGCGCAGCCGCTGGTCGACGATCGCGACCCGCTCGACCGGTACGCCCGCCTCTTCGATTCGCCGGGCGATGCCGAGACGGCTGAAGAGCTGCATCGCGTTGGGCGCCATCCAGATGCCCGCGCCGATGGGCTCGAATGCCTGAGCCGCTTCGTACACGTTGGCCGGGATCCCGGCGCGCGCGAGCGCGATCGCGGCGGTGAGCCCCGCGATTCCGCCGCCGACAATCACGCCGCCTTCGGTCGCCGCCGTCACTCGAACATTCTGCCAGAACGCTGTTCGCCGTCGCGCGCGGCGCACGTCATCGCGATGCTACGTTGATGTTGATCAGGATCTAGGACGAACGGGGAGCCACGAGGCCGAGTGGCTCGCGAGGATCCTCGGCCGACTGTTTGCCAGCCTCGAGCCACGCGAATCGCGTCATGAGCGTGCCGGCCAGACTGACGACGGCGGCCGCGCGATTACCTCGACGGGAACGTCCGGACAGGAGCCGAATCGCGAGCGCCACCGGGCCGGAAAGAGCGCCCGCGAAACGGATCAGGGTTCCGCTCCTGCGGCGCGTCAGCGGTTCCTGTGCGCGGCCGCGATCGAGCTCGAGCAGCGCACCGACGACGGTCTCGGCTGCCGCAGTGGCGATGCCGACGCGGCGAAGCGCCGGGTCCTCGTGAATGAGTTCGAGCAGGCTCGATGCCGACGCCAGCCCCGACACGCCGAAATGAAACGGCAGCAGCCGAATGTTCTTGGCCCAGACGGGAACGGTGCTCACCCCGAGCAGCACACCCGTGTAGGTCGCGAGCGCACCCCCGAGCGCCGCCGTCATGACATCCGACGCGTCCGCCGCCGCGCTGCACGCGCTCTGCAGCCGCTTCTGATCGTTCGCGCGTCCGAGAAAGCGCAACAC
>JBOGIZ010000778.1:0-2002 GCA_050747805.1 Vicinamibacterales bacterium
CGTCACCGGCGTCCGGATCGATCACCCGGACGGCCTCTTCGATCCGGCGAAGTATTTCGACATGCTGCAGGCGCTCGCCGCCGACGCGTGGGACGCCGCGCGGCAGCCCGGCGATCGGCCGATGTACGTCGTCGCGGAAAAAATATTGTCCGGACGCGAGCGGCTGCCGCCTGGATGGTCCGTGCACGGCACGACGGGCTACAACTTCCTGAATCAGGTGAACGGTTTGTTCGTCAACGCCGGGAACGCGCGGCACATGCGCCGGATCTATGCGAAGCTGACCGGCCGCACGCAGACCTTCGACGATCTGATCTATGAGGCGAAGCGGCTGATCACGGACACGTCGATGGCGAGCGAGCTGAACGTGCTCGCGTACATGCTCAACCGCATTAGCGAAGGCAATCGCAAGTCGCGCGATTTCACGCTCAACAGCCTTCGCGACGTCATCGTCGAAGTGGTGGCCTGCTTCCCCGTGTATCGCACCTATGTCACGGAACACGGCTGGTCGCCGGAGGATCGCGCGTCGGTGGAGCGCGCCATCGTGCGCGCGCGGCGCCGCAACCCCGCGATGGATCCAACGATCTTCGACTTCTTCCGCGAAGTGGTGCTTCCGCGTGATCCCGACGACGCGCCGGCGCCCGGCAGCGTCGATCGACGCGAAGGGTATCCGCCGGCCGACGCGGCGGAGGCCGCGGAGCGGCTGCGCTTCGCCATGAAATGTCAGCAGTACACGGGGCCGGTGCAGGCCAAGGGCCTCGAGGACACGGCGTTCTACCGCTATAACCTGCTGCTCTCGCTGAACGAGGTCGGGGGCGATCCCTCGCGGTTTGGCTTGTCGGCGGCGGAATTCCACGCGCTCAACCGGGCGCGGCTCGCCGAATGGCCGTACGAGATGCTCGCGACGGCCACGCATGACACGAAGCTCGGCGAAGACGTCAGGGCGCGCATCAACGTGCTCTCCGAAATTCCGGAGGAGTGGAGCCGGGAAGTGTCGCGGTGGATGCGGATGAACCGCGACGCGCGCGCGAATGTCGAGGGAGAGCCGGCGCCGGAAAGGAACGACGAGTACCGCTTTTATCAGGCGCTCTGTGGTGTATGGCCCGCGGAGGCGGCGGCCGCGACGCTCGACCTCGTCGAGCGCCTCCAGGCCTACATGGTCAAGTCGATCAAGGAAGCCAAGCTCTATTCGAGCTGGATCAATCCCAACGAGACGTACGAGCAGGCGATCGAGCGGTTCGTCGAACGGGTGCTCACGGGACCGGAGGCGCGCGAGTTCTTGCCCGCATTCCTCGCGTTTCAGCGCCGCATCGCGCGCGCGGGGCTGACCAATTCGCTCGCGCAGACAGTGCTGAAGATCGGCTCTCCGGGAGTTCCGGATTTTTACCAGGGCACCGACCTGTGGGATCTCAGCCTGGTCGATCCGGACAATCGCCGGCCGGTCGATTTCGACCTTCGTGCCCGGATGCTGGACCGCGTGGACGACGTGCTCGCCCAGCCGTGCGGCGAACGCGTGAAGGCGATCCGCGCGCTCATGACCGAGTGGCAGGACGGCGCGATCAAGCTGCTCGTCGGAACGTGCGGTCTGCGGCACCGCGCGGCGGCGCCGGCGCTGTTTCTCGAAGGCGAGTATCTTCCGCTCGAGGTCGACATCACGGTCTCAGCCGGCCTGGTCGCGTTTGCGCGGGTGCTCGGTGCCACCGACGATGCACCGGCCGGCCGCGCCGCGCTCGTGATTGCGCCGCATCTCGCGCTGCGCGTCATCGATGATCAGCACCCCGTGCCGATTGGCGACGTGTGGAAAACGTCGCGCGTGCTCCTGCCGCCCGCGCTCGGCGCGCTCACGTATCGCGACGCGTTCACCGGCAGGGAGGTCACGCCCGTTTCGGCCGGCGGGGATCACTGGATTTTCGCGGGGCAAGCGCTCCAAACGCTGCCGGTGGCGTTTCTGGTCGCGTGAGGGGCGCGGAGTGCGGGGGGCGGCGTGCGGAGTGCGGGGCGCGGG
>JBOGIZ010000779.1:0-1740 GCA_050747805.1 Vicinamibacterales bacterium
TAACCCAGAAGATGTAGAAGGCCGTGGAGGGCGAGGACTTTCAATTCTGTCGCGTACGAATGCCCCATCGCGTGCGCCTGCCGGCGCGCGACGCCCGTCGCGATCACGATGTCGGCAGGCTCGAACGACAGAACATCCGTCGGCGCATCCTTCTTTCGGTACGTGCGGTTCAGCGCGCGGATGCGGGTGTCGGTGACGAGCGCGATCGCGACGTCGCCGCGCGCCCGCGCGGGCGCCACGCGGGCCAGCCAGGCCGCGAGTCCGGGAGCGCCGACGGCGCGTCCGCGGCCGTCACTCACAGAGATCTTGATCCGCGTCTTCCGCGCATTCCGCGGCGCACTCCGCGTATTCCGCGTGTTCCGCGGCCTACTGTCGGGATCCACCGTAGGCTTCGTACGCCTTGACGATCTGCTGCACCAGCGAGTGCCGGACGACGTCCTTGTCGTCGAAGTGGATGAACGCGATGCCGGGAACGGTGCCGATGACCTTCATCGCTTCGACCAGGCCGGACGTGCGGCCCGTCGGCAGATCGATCTGCGTGACGTCTCCCGTCACGACCGCCTTCGAGCCGAAACCGAGCCGCGTCAGGAACATCTTCATCTGCTCCGACGTGGTGTTCTGCGCCTCGTCGAGGATCACGAACGCATCGTTCAGCGTGCGCCCCCGCATGAACGCGATCGGCGCGACTTCGATCGTCCCGCGCTCGATCAGGCGCTCGACGCGATCGAGGTCCATCAAGTCATAGAGCGCATCGTACAGCGGCCGCAGATAGGGGTTGACCTTCTCCTGCAGGTCGCCCGGCAGGAAGCCCAGTTTCTCGCCCGCCTCAACGGCCGGCCGCGCGAGGATGATGCGGCTGACGCGCTTCGCGAGCAGAAACGCGACCGCCTGCGCCATTGCGAGGTACGTTTTCCCAGTGCCGGCCGGGCCAATCCCGAACACGATGTCGTGCTGATCGATCGCGTCGAGGTAGCGCTTCTGCGTCAGACTCTTCGGGACGACTTGGCGCCCGCCCGCTGTTTTCGACGGCCGGAGAAAGTACTCCGCCAGTTCGACGTCTTCGTCCTGGGCGACGAGCTGCGCCGCGGTCTTCACGTCGCCCTTGGCGAGGCGATAGCCGCCGCGCATCAATGTCGACAACTGGTCGAGGACCTTCTCGGCGCGACCGACGTCGCCGGGATCGCCTTCGACGATGAGTTCGCTCGGCGTGGTGCGGATGCGGACGCCGAACTTCTCTTCCAGCTGTTTGAGATTTTCGTCGTAGGTGCCGAATAGCGATTCGGCGCCTTCGTCGGGAATTTGAATCTTACGCGTCGCGGAGGTCGGGATGGAGCTAACTCCTTCTAAAACAGCGAATTACCGATCGCAATTGTAGCATGGCTGGGGACCTTGGTTCCGATCCCTACTCCGTACGAATGTGCAGCTCGCGCAGCTGGCGCGAATCGACGGTCGACGGAGCGCCGGCCATGAGATCGACGGCCTGCGCCGTCTTCGGAAACGCGATCACCTCCCGGATTGACCCCTCGTTCGCCAGGATCGCGATGATGCGGTCGAGCCCCAGCGCGATTCCGCCATGCGGCGGCGTGCCGTATTCGAGCGCATCGACAAAAAAGCCGAATCGCAGCTTCGCCTCCTCGTCCGACATGCCGAGCAGCGTGAACACGAGACGCTGCAGGCGCTGGTCGTGAATCCTGATGCTGCCGCCCGCGATCTCGCTTCAGTTGAGCACGAGGTAGTAGG
>JBOGIZ010000780.1:0-1916 GCA_050747805.1 Vicinamibacterales bacterium
GTGGTGCTGTTGTATTCGATCGGATCCTGCTGCGCCCCGATGCCGGGCAGCCCGGCGACGGCGAACGCGCCGTTGTCGCTGCCCCCTTCGACGCGCGCGCTCGACGGGTTCGCGCCGTAGACGCCCCACTCCTCGAACGGCTTGAGATACTGCGCAACCACGGCGGCCGCGTCCGGCGGACCAAACACCGTCGCGCCGCGTACGAGTCCCGTGCCGTCGTCGATGTTCCAGTACGCGTCGAGGTGGTCGAAGTCGGTTAGGGGATGTTCCGCGGATCCGAAATGCTGCTTCACGTAGGCGAACGATCCGAGCAGTCCTTCTTCCTCGCCGCTCCAGAGCGCGACGCGGATCGGGCGGCGCGGCTTGGCGCCGACGGTCTCGAGGATGCGCGCCGCTTCCATCATGATCGCGCAGCCGATCGCGTTGTCGGTGGCGCCGGTCGCGCTCGTCCAGGAATCGAGATGTCCGCCCAGCATCACGACCTGGTCCTTCTTGTCAGTGCCGGGGATCTCCGCCACCGTCACGTACGATGTTTTGCCGTCCGGGAAATACTGATTCTGAACGTTGAACTCGACCGAGACCGGCGTTCCATCCTGCATGATCCGGTAGATGCGTCCGTAGTCGTCGTTGCGCAGGATGACCGCGGGTGGCTGCGGGGTGGTGTTGTCGTAGATCTGCCCGGGCCCGTTCTGCGCGACGATCACGCCGGGAATGCGCCCGGGTCCCTGCGCCGTCAGTCGCAGTGCCGGCAGATTGTCGCGCAGGAACTGCGCGATGCGCTGGTTCACCTGCTGCGCGGACAGATGCCCGGCCGGCGGCGGCGCGAAGCCGCCGCGTCCTCGACCGCCGCGTCCTCCACGTCCGCCGAATGGTTCGCCCGGTGTGTACCGCGCACGCGCCTGTGCGTCGGGGATGCGCTTCACCGCCTCGTTGAAGTTCACGGGCGCGGCCGGCGGCGGACCGACCATGACGATGTGTCCTTTGACTTTGGACGCGATGCTGACGAGATACGCGTTCAGCTCTGCTTCGGTCGGCGCCTGCGGCGGTTCGATGCCGACGACGTTGCCGCTGACGATGCCGTTGGTCGAAGGCGACCATGGGACCGCTTCGAATTTCAGGTTCGCATGGACGGGCGAGGTGATGAAGCCGCTGGCGCGGCCGGGCAGCCAGCCGACGCCTTTCCAGGTAAACGGCTCGAGGTGCGCGTTTGTCATGCCGAAGCTCGTCATCGTCTTGACGGCCCAATCGGCTGCGGCTTTGTGGTTCGGCGAGCCGATCGCGCGCGGGCCGTAGACGTCGGCGAGATAGTGTTCGATCCACATGATCTTCGAGTGGTCTATGCCCTCGGTCCGGATCTTCGCGATCATAGCTTCATCGATCGGTTCGGCCGGCAGCGTGTGAGGGGCCCACACGGTAATCCGCGTCGGAGCCTGCTGCGGCTGCTGCTGCGGAGCCGCCGAGAGTGTCGCGGCGAGAAGAAAAGAGAATGCCGTGAAGAATGATTTGCGCAGCATGGGCACACTCTACAACATCCAGTGCGCCTCCAGCCCGCGGGCGAACGTCTGAGCGATCCGGCCGGATCGGTGGATTCAGTCTCGTCCCGTCAAGTTCCGAGTCTCGCTGCGCAGGAAGTTGCCGATGCGCTTTCCGCGATTGCGCAGGAACCGCAGCGAACCCCGATCGACGAAATACGTGAGCAGCATGCTGTCGCGAGTGTGGACCTCGCGGCCCACCTCGTCGGCCGAATGCCACGTATCGTCGCTGACGGCGAACGCGTATCCCGTGTTGCGGCCGAAGCGCATCTGCCGATCGCGCTTCAGTGTGCCATCCGCGAGCTTCTCGTGGAACACCGTGCCGAGATGCGGCGCGGAGTCGTCAGCCGGCAGATAGAACTGCACCGTGATGCCCTTCCACAG
>JBOGIZ010000781.1:0-10008 GCA_050747805.1 Vicinamibacterales bacterium
AAGCAGGTGTCGTCCATCGCGATCTGAAGCCCGCAAACATCGCGATCGAGAAAGGCGGCGACGCGCTGATCATGGATTTCGGAATCGCGCGATCGTCAGCGGCGCCGCGTGCGGGGATGGCGCGCGCTCCGGCTTCGGCGCGCATGCCCACTGCCGTCGTCGCCGGTGCCACGCGATTGGGTTCGATCGTCGGCACGGTGGAGTACATGGCACCCGAGCAGGCGCAGGCGAAGGACGTCGATCAGCGCGCCGACATCTACGCCGTCGGTTTGATCCTGTACGACATGCTCGTCGGCCGCGAACAGCGCAGGCGCGGCATCCCGAGCGCATTCGAGGAGCTGCGCCAGCGTATGGAGCGCTCCCCCGTATCTGCGAGATCGATTGCGCCCGAGCTTCCGGAAGCGCTCGACAAGGTGATCGAGCGCTGTCTCGAGCCGGATCGCGACAAGCGATACCCGAACACCGAAGAACTCGCGGCGGATCTCAATCGTCTCGACGACCATGGCGAGCCGATTCCGCTACCTCGCCGGTTCACGGCGCGGATGATCGCCGCGGCCGCCGTCCTGGTCGTCGCGCTCATCGGCGGTACGTGGTGGATCACGCGCACCCCGGCGCCGGAAAGGCCGCACGATCCCGTATCGGTCGTCATCGCTGACTTTCAGAACGGCACGAAGGACCCCACGTTCGATGAGACGCTGGCACAAACCGCGCGTCGGGCGCTTGAAGGCGCGAGCTTCATCAGCGCGTACGATCGGACGAACATCCGATCGATCGGCGTGCGTCCGCCTGTGACACTCGATGCGGCGGCGGCGCGCGACGTGGCGCTCAAACAGGGTCTCGGCGTGGTCCTCGCCGGCTCAATCGAGCCGAAGGGCGCGGGCTATGAGCTTTCGGTGACCGCTTCCCAGACGGTAACCGGCGGCAAGATCACCGCAAAGACCGAGTACGCGGCAGGCAAGAATCAGGTGCTTGCCGCCGCGACGACGTTGATGGCGAAGGTCCGAAAGGCGCTCGGCGATCCGACCTCCGAATCGGCGCAGCTTTTCGCGATGAGAAGCATCACCGCGAGTTCTCCCGAGGTCGTCAAGTATTACGTCGCGGCGACGGAGGCGCAGGCACAGGCGAAGATGGAGGATGCCCGTGAGAACTACCTGAAGGCCGTGCAACTGGACCCGAACTTCGGCCTCGGATATCAGGGACTCGCGGTCGTCTCGTGGAATCTCGGCCGCCCGCAGGAAGCCAGTAACTACATCCGCGAGGCGCTCCGCCATCTCGACAGCATGACGGAGCGCGAACGCTTCGCCACGCGCGGCTACTACGACAAGCTGATCGGCGACAACGCGCAGTGCGTGAAGGAGTACGGTGACTTGCTCGCGCGATACCCGGGCGACGCCATCGCGCACAACGGACGCGCCGCCTGCTTCTACAACCTCCGCGACATACCAAGCGCAGTGAATGAGCTCACGGAAGCCGTCAAAATGCTGCCGAAGCACGTCGGGCTCAAGACGAATCTGGCCCTGCTGACGGTGCTCGCGGGCCACTACGACACCGCGGAGCAAGAGGCGAAGGCCCTTCCACAGAACGCGTTCACGCTGCAGGTGGTCGCGTACAGTCAGCTGGGGCGCGGATTAATCGCTCCGGCCGTCGACACGTACCAGAAGATTGCCGCGACGGGTTCTGCGGGCGCCTCGACGGCGGCGTTGGGACTCGGCGACGTCGCCATCTACCAGGGACGGTTCTCGGAGGCGATCGGCATTCTCGAAAAGGGCGCCTCGCAGGATGTCGCCGCAAAAAACGCGGACAGGGCCGCAATCAAGCTCACGTCGGCCGCATATGCGCACCTGCTGCACGGTGACAAACCAGAGGCGATCGCGACGGCCGATCGCGCCCTGAGCGACAGCACGTCAATGGCGGTGCGATTCCTGGCGGCGCGCGTCCTCGCTGACGCGGGCGCCCTCGACAAGGCCCGTGCCCAGGCCGAGTCGCTCTCCGCCGAACTGCCTGCGCAGCCGCGCGCCTATGGGAAGATCATCGAAGGCGTGATCGCGCTGAACGGCGGCAAACCTGCCGACGCGATCAGAATTCTGAACGATGCCAACGGTACGCTCGACACGTGGTTCGGACGATTCGATTTGGGCCGGGCGTACCTCGCGGCCGACGCCTTGCCGCAGGCAGACGCGGCGTTCGATCGCTGCATCGCGCGCCGCGGCGAGACGCTGACGTTGATGGACGAAGGACCGACCTTCGGTTATTTCCCGATCGTTTACTACGACCAGGGACGGGTTCGCGAGGGACTGAACACCACCAACTTCGCCGACGCATACCACACGTACCTGGACATTCGCGGGTCCTCGAAGGAAGACGCGCTGGTGTCGGACATTCGCAAACGCGAGGCCCGGTAGCCGCTACTTCAGCACAATCTCGACCCCGATCGTGCCGTCGCTGTTCTTGAGATTCGGATCCACCTGGCCTGTCCTGGTGCTCCTGATCTGAATCAGATACGTACCGGGCGGTAGCGCGTGCGCCTTTTCGTCCGATCCCGTGTACGTCGGTCTCCAATTGAACAGCCACGTGTAATTGTTGTGCGCGGTAGGCCGGCCCCACATGTCATCACAATCGGCGTCGCCGTCGCCGAAATTCTGAGCGGAGAAGCTCGTCGACCAATCGGTCGGGAGCCCGTTGACTCCCACCGCGGTGATCCACACCATCGGGCCTGCAGCGGAACTGTCGAGCGGTATCGTGCGGGCGCTCGTCCAGCGCCATTCGAGCGGCACGGTGCCGCCGCCGCACGACGTTGTCGGCTTCGCCGACGGCGGAAGGTTGGTCACGTTCGTGAATCCGTACACGACGCTCATCGTCACCCCTGCCGTCGCGCTGCCACCGTGCCCGTCGCTCACGGTGTACGTGAAGCTGTCGGACCCGACGTAGGGAGAAGCTACCGTGTAGGTGACGGTCGTTGCGGTAAAGGTGACGTTGCCATGGCCGCCCTGCGTCACCGACGTGACCGCCAGCGTCTGTCCGCTGGCCGGGTCGGAGCAATCTCTGGCGACGACCCCAATCGTGGAGGAACCGCCGGTGATGACCGTCGCCGAGTCGTTCAAACATGTCGGCGGGATGTTGACCGGCGGAGCGACCGTAATCGAAACCGTGACGTTGTTCGAGCTGCCGCTGAGCGGAACGCTCGGGTCCCGGTTCCACACGCCATCGCTGGCTGCATAGGTGAAGCTGTCGGATCCTGAGAAACTCGACTGGGGCGCATATGTGAATGAGCCGTTCGGGTTCAGCGTCAAGGCGCCGTGCGACGCTCCCGTGACAAGAACCGCTCGCAACATCGTCGGGGCGCTGTCATCGTCGATGTCGTTTGCGAGCACGCCCTGCGGGCTGACGGCGATCGGATCGCCCACCGTCAGCGGGGTGTTGAACGCGGTGTTGAACGGTCCGTCAGACGTCGCGGTCGGCCTGTCGTCGATCGTCACGATTATCGTCAGGTTCGAAGCGCCGCTGATCTGGATCGTCGGTTCATCATCGAATTCGGCTTTGACGAGGTATGTGAACTGCAGACCGTCGGGCAGTTCCTCGGAATCGATGAAGCTCGTCGTCTGCGAGGTGCCCACCTGCTCGTACGGCGCATTCGACGACGCGTCACCCGTCTTGCGCGAGACGAGATAGTCGCGCACGTGACCAAATGTCGGTCTGTTCCAGTGCAACGCCACCCGATGGTACTGAGGATCGAATGGGGACGCGGATGTGCAGTCATTCGTTCCGATCACGCACGCGGTCAGGCCGTACGGTGCGGCCCGTCCGAGTGCCCGCGCGACGGTGTAATCCAGTTCCTGCGATTCCGAACCGGCCCCGATGTCGAGGAAATCGCCCGAGCCAAAATCGAGGAAGTCGCCGGCCCCGATGTCCAGGAAATCTCCGGACCCGATGTCCAGGAAATCGCCGGAGCCGATATCGAGGAAATCGCCCGAGGCGATATCGAGGAAGTCACCCGAGCCGAGATCCAGGAAATCACCGGCCCCGATGTCGAGGAAGTCCCCGGAGCCGAAATCGATGTAATCGCCCGACGCAATATCGAGGAAATCACCCGAGCCGAAATCGAGGAAGTCGCCGGATGCGGCACTGCCGGCCGAATACCTGGTTTCATTGCGGCCGCCACCGATCTGATCGAGCCGCAGGTTCGCCCAATCGTCGAAACCCGCCAGGGCGTCGCTGAACACGTCCATTCCGTCGGCGGTGCCGTCATAGTTGACGTTCTGCGGACCGGCCGCATCGACGATCCCGTTACCGTTCCAATCGATTGGCGCCGCGGTGCTCGACGCGTAGACGCGCGCCATCGCGATGTGCCCTGGTCCCGGGACCGCACTGAACAAGGCTCCGTTGCAGAAGCGCGTCGCCGCCGAGACGCCGAGAATTCCCGCGAGCGGGCTGCTCGCCGGCGCATACCAGACCGGCACGTATTCCGGCATCGACGGTCCGAGAGCGGCGTCCGCGAGAGAATGCTCGTTCAAGCTGCTCCGGGCCGATTCCGAGTAGTCCAGATGAATGTTTCCCTGATTGTCCAGGAGTCCGTGGACCTGGAACAGATAGCTCATCGAGCTCAAGTAATTCGGTTTGCAGTTCGGCTCGATGAACGTGGCGGTATTCGCCGCCTTGTCCCCCCAGATGGCGGGGCCGCCGCCGTGCCACAGATTCAAGTTGTGTCCCAGCTCGTGCAGCGTCGTGGAGGCCTGAACGAATGGCGTCCCGACGAAGTCGTCCCATAATCCCAGCGTGATGAGCACGTCCCCGCCGGGCAGGTCGGCGACACCCGACAAACTTCTCGGAACGTGGAAGTCCGGATTGCCGGTCAGCGGCGCCGCGCACGTGCCGTCGGGTCCGTAGCCAACCGCGTTCGCCGGTGTGCTCGCGTCGAGACATGGCTCACTCGAGTTCGGTTTCCCACGGGCGTGCGCGTACAGCACGTAGTGAAAGAGGTCCTGACGGACGGCATCGAACCGCCGGCGCCGCGTGCCCGCTTGCCAGCTTGCCTCGACCTGGGCAATCGACAGCTCTTCTCCATTGTCCCCAACTGGCGCGTCTCGATAGGTCTGGAGTCCGAGTTTCCAGCCGACAGTTCCAGGAAAGTCAGGGAACTCGCATTGTACGGAGACCGTTGGATCGTCTGCCTTGCAAGCCTGTTCCTGGACCCGTTCACCGCCGCGTGCATACGCGGAGGGGACCAGATACGGGTCGGCATTGCACTCCGGATGTGCAAAAGGGTCCGAGCATACATAGGTCGCGCCGAGAGCGTGGTACGCGTCGATGTCGCCGACGTCGAAATGTGGAGTGATCCCGTGCGAGGCATAGGCGTCCCCGACCAGTTTCAACACGTCGGGTGTCGGCATGTGATTGTGCCCCGCGGCATCCGTGACGACGGCAGCCGTGGCGCTCGCCGGAGCATTTGGGGCGCCATAGCTCGTCCCGGGAGCAGCCCACATCGCGTTGATCTCGACAAACAGGTCCTTGTGCGACGAGCTTGCGCCCATGGCATTGAGGTTCGGCAATGCCACTCCGTTTGGCGCGGAGGCGGTCGGCGGATCCTTCAGGCCGCCTGTCGCGTCTTCCAGGCCGTCCGGAAGGCCGTCCCCGTCAACGTCGGCAATCGTGGTGCTGAAGACGATCGCCGCGGTGGTCCGGCACGCGGCGGGGCTCTTGCCAGCGGTGATGCTCGTCGTTGCCGTTTCGCCGAATCCGTCGTGAGAATCAGTGCCTGGCATCAGCGAGCTTACGGTGTAGGTGGGATTGGCCCACGACCGGTCGGACGAGGGACTCGTCTGCGGAAACGGATCGCCGGTTGAGACGACCGAACCGTTGAAGAGCACTTGCTCGGAGTGGTTGTTGCCGCCGGTACCGACCACGTACGTCAGCTTCGCCGATTTCGCCGCGGCCGACTTGTAGAACGCGCGAAGCCGCTGCGTCAGCGTGACCCCTTCCGTCGGCGCGGCCGCCCCGTCGTAAATCACGATCTTGCGCAGCGGCTGGGAGGGATCGCGATAGACGATGACCAGCGTGGCGCCGGCGCTCTGGGTGGCTTTGTTGCCGTTCTTATCGGGCAGCGTAACGGTGTGCGTGCCGTTCACGAGGTACTTCCCGGTCCAGGTGTTGGTCGCGTCAAAACGCTTCGGCAGGAGGTAGAGCACGTCGGCGCGGAACTCCGCCACGACTGCGCCCCTGCTGCCGGCGGCACCCCAGCACGTTGCCGGATTTCCGGTGATTGGAAAGGAGCTGGCTTTGATCGCCGTCGGACTGAGCAGCGCGCCGCGGAACTTGACGCCCGCCGCGGGACTCTGGCCTGACACCGGCGTGAAAATCTCCTCCCAATAGAGATACGCGGCGACGACATCCGCGTCGGTCGGGACGCCGCTGATTGTCAGCGAGCCAGTCGTGAGTCCGTCTGACTTCCCTGAATTCCCGTGCGACGTCAAGTCCACGCCGCCGACCACATAGTCGCCGGTCACGAGAAAGCCGGCGGAGTACGGCAGCGGATCGGATACAACCGCCTGTGCGTGTACGAGGCTCGACGTGAACAACACGAGCCCCGCACACCACACGAACCGAGCCCATGACGTCCGCTTCAACGAACACATGACGAACCTCCGGTATCAACGCGGCTACCGAACCGACGAACTTCGAGATTGGGTTGTTGGCTCACAGCTGAGCTGCGCGCATCCTATCTCATGTCGGCCCGAAAGATCGCGGCGGAAAAACGGACCTCGATTTGGGAGAGAAAAGTCTTCTGGACTGCGACCTTCTGCAGGCCGTTTGCGGCGATAGCAATTTGTGAATTGGTGGCTTGGTGAATTGAATTGGTGAATGGCGTGGCGCTGAACTGACCTGGCCGACAATTCACCAACTCAATTCACCAGATCACCAATTCACAAATTCACCAATTACTCCACCCGGAGCGCCTCCGCCGGGTCCACCCGTGTCGCCGCGCGCGCGGGCAGCCAGCACGCGGCGAGCGCGACGATCGCGAGCAGCGCCACAACCGAAGCGTAGCTGACCGGGTCGGTCGGCGTGACCTCGAACAGCAGCGACTTGAGCACCGGTGCGAGCGCGAGCGCGCCCGCGAAGCCGATCGCTGCGCCTGCGAGCGTCAGGGTCATCCCGCGCGTGGCAATCATCCGAAGCAGTTGCGCGCGGCGCGCACCGAGCGCCATCCGGATGCCGATCTCGCGCGTGCGCTGGGCCACCATCTGGGCGAGGAGGCCGAAAATGCCGGCCGCCGTCAGGACGAGTGCGACGATCGAGAACGCGCTCATCAGCATCAGGACGAAGCGCTGACGGCCAAACGCTTCGCCGTACATGTCGCTCACGAGCGCCACGTGCTCGATTGGCTGCGCTGAATCCACGCTCCAGATCTGCCGCTCGATTGCGGGAACCGCCGCGAGCGGATCCGCCGCGCGCACGATCACCTGGCGATACTCGTAGGTTCGCGGCGCGTCTCTCGTCGGTGTTGCCGGACCAGGTGACGGCACCCGCGCCCACGGCCGGTACATCTGCAGCGAAACGCGTCTATCGGAGCCAATCCTGGTTTCGACCGTCTTGACGACGCCGACAACCGTGCTCCAGGGATTCGAGCCGATCTTCACGCGGCGTCCTACGGCGCTGCGGCCTTGCGCCAGCAGACGCGCAAGCGTCTGGCTGACGATCACCGAATCGGCCGGCTCGTTGTCTCGAAAAGATCGGCCCTCGACGATGGGCGTGCGCATCACGGCGAAGTAGGCCGGCGTGACACGGTTCCACACCACGGTGGTCCGGGTTCGACTCACGCCACGTTCGTCCTGCACGTCACCGAACGAAAAGCCACCGGAGCGCGGCGGCACACCCTGAGCGACAGCCGTTCCCATGACGCCGGGCACATGCGCGATCCGCTCCTGGATGTCGTCGAAGAACCGGGCGCGTGCGGCGTCGCTCGGGTACCGATCGGACGGCAACCCGACATTCATCGCGACCAGGCCATTCGGATCGAAGCCCGGATCGATCGACTCGAGGTCCACGAGCGTCCGCGTCATGAGCGCAGCGCCTGCCAGCAGCATCAGCGAGAAGGCGACTTCGGCGACGACAAGCGCGCCAGGGAGCCGACCGGTCGACGTGCGTCCGGCGCCGCTCTTGAGAATCGAATCCGGCTTCGCGCGCGAGCCGCGCAGCGCCGGAACAATGCCGACGCACAGCGCCGTCGCGGCGGTCATCGCCCACGCCACCCACAGGACGCGCGCATCAACCTCGATCGTCGTCGTCGTCATCCACAGCGTGCCCTTCGGCAGCGCGGCGACGATGGCCTTCACCGCCCATTCGGCGAGCGCGACCCCCAGCACACCTCCGGCTCCGGCGAGCGCGGTCGTTTCGACCAGCATGGATCGCATCAAGCGTGCGCGCGAGCCGCCGAGCGCGGACCGCACCGCCATCTCGCGGAGGCGCCCGGGCACGTCCGTGAGCAGAATGCTGATGACGTTCGCGCACGTAATCAGCAGCACGAAGACGACCGCTCCGAGGAGCACGAACATCGCCGTGCGGGTTGTCGCGTCGACATCTACGATTCGCTTTGGCTGCACGCTGAGCTGCCATGTCCCCCGCAGCGGCATCTCGCGCTCGAGACGATCCGCCAGTTGATCCGCGAGCGCCTGCGCCCTGCTCATGCGCACTCCGCCCGGGAGGCGGCCGATGGCGTAGAACTCGTCGGCGGCCGGATCTGCGACGTGGGCGCGCAGATCGAATGGCACCCACACGTCATCGTCTTCGGAGTGGAGGCGAAACCGTCGAGGCATGACGCCGATGACCGTGTACTCCCGATCGTTGAGTGCGATTCGACGACCCAACACGTCGGGAGCGCCGCCGAATCGCCGCCGCCAGAGCGCATCGCTGATAATCGCGACCGGCTCGCCGCCCGGCCGCCCGTCGCCGTCAACGAAACTCCTTCCCAGGTGCGGTGCGACGCCGAGCATGTCGAACAATCCCGGAGACACCTGCCACGCCAGGATGCGCTCGGGGTTGCCCTCGCCGCGGAGATCGAACTGTTGCGGCGCATACGCCTCCAGCCGTTGGAACATCGCCGGCTGCGACTGCCAACCGAGAATCTTCGCGGGAGTCAGATCGCTGCCTCTGGAATCGAGCACGTCCACGAGTCGATCGGCGTCCAGAAAAGGCGCCGGCCGCAGGACCGTCTGGTCGACGACGCTGAAGACGGCGGTCGCGGCGCCGATGCCGACCGCAATCGTCGCGACAATCAGCAGTGCGTGGCCGGGCCTGGACGCGAGCCGCCGCAGCGCGAGTCTGACGTCGGCGCGCACCTCGTCGATCAGCCGCAGCCCAAAGCTTTCGCGCGCGAGATCCTTCTGCTTCTCGATCGACCCGAACGCCAGCCGCGCGCGCCGCATGGCTTCGTCGGGCGCCATCCCTTGGCGGACGAAGTCGGCGCTGCGCGTCTGGATGTGGAATCGCACTTCCTCATCCAGGTCGTCCTCGAACGCGTCGCGCCGGACGAGCGCGCCGAGCCACGACGCGAGTCGCTTCAGCATGGCGTGGACCTCAGAGTGGCGAGGGACGGGCCTCGAGCGCGGCCGTCATATTTCAGTCGCCCGCGCTTTCAGCGCGGCCGACATGGCCGCGACCGTGCGATTCCAGCTGTCGGTATCTTCCTTCAGGCGTTTCCGGCCCGTGGGCGTCAGCGTGTAGAACTTCGCCCGGCGATTGTTGTCGGACGTGCCCCACTCGGCCGCGAGCGCGCCTTGGTGGACAAGCCGGTAGAGCGCCGGATACAGCGCGCCTTCTTCGATCGCGAACGAACCGCCCGCGATCTGCTCGATGCGGAGCATGACGCCGTAGCCATGGAGCGCCCCGAGCGAGACGGCTTTCAGGATCAGCAGATCGAGCGTGCCCGGGAGAAGAGCGGCTGACTCAACCATGCGCCTCCCTAAGTTATTTAGGGAGTATCGTGCTCTACCCCTAAGTTGTCAAGGGGACGCC
>JBOGIZ010000782.1:0-2580 GCA_050747805.1 Vicinamibacterales bacterium
GCCGTGTACTCCGTGGCCGCGGCAGTGATACAGTTTCGCCATTCTGGAGGCTTTCATGCTGCGCTTCTTCCTTGGTCTTTCAATTTCCGCGGCCCTTGGCCTCGCGCTCGTGCATGCGCAGGCGACAACGTCCAGCCGGCAAACGCCCGCGGCTCGCCGGCCCGCGACGGTTCATCAATCCGCCGCGCCCCGGCAAGTGGCGCCGGGGCCCGCCCCGATGGCGTCGGTCGATCCGGCGCTCTTCGAGGGCCTGCACTATCGCCTGGTCGGCCCGTCCCGCGGCGGGCGCAGCACGACCGTCACGGGCGTCCCGTCGCAGCCGAAGACGTTCTACATGGGCGTCGCGAGCGGCGGGCTGTTCAAGACCACCGACAGCGGCGCGTCATGGTTTCCCGTGACCGACGGCCAGGTGCCGCTCGGCTCGACGGGATCCGTAGCGGTTGCCGATTCGGATCCGAATGTCGTGTATCTCGGCACGGGCTCGGACGACGTTCGCAGCAACGTCTCGACCGGTCTGGGGATGTACAAGTCCACCGACGCCGGCAAGACGTGGAAATTCATCGGCCTTCACGATGCCGGCCAGATCGGCGGCGTGCGCATCCATCCGACGGATCCGAACACCGCCTGGGTGGCCGCGCAGGGGAACGCGTTCAAAGACAATCCCGAGCGCGGCATTTTCAAGACGACCGACGGCGGCGCCACGTGGCGCAAGGTGCTGTACATCTCCGACTCGGTTGGCGCGATGGACGTCGAGCTGCAGCCGGGCAATCCCAACGTCGTGTACGCGTGGATGTCGCACCTCCAGCGCAAGCCGTGGACGATCATCAGCGGCGGGCATGAGGGCGGCTTCTACAAGTCGACCGACGGCGGCGAGCATTTCACGAAGATCACCGCCGGCCTGCCAACCGATTTGATCGGCAAAGGCAATATCGCGGTGACAGCCGCGAACCCGAACCGCGTGTACGCCCTCATCGAGGCGAAGCCGGGCGGCGGCCTGTATCGATCTGAGGATGCCGGCCAGACCTGGGCCGCGATCAATCTCAATCCGCAAATCATCACGCGGCCGTTCTACTACGACACGCTCGGCGCCGACCCGACCAACGCCGACACGATCTACCTGGGCGACGAGACCTGGTTCAGGTCCACCGACGGCGGCAAGACCGTGCAGGTCATGCGCGTGCCGCACGGCGACAATCACGACATCTGGGTGAGCCCGAAAGACGGCAACACGATGATCCAGGCCAACGACGGCGGCGCGAACGTCTCGTACGACGGCGGCCGCACGTGGTCCTCGCAGCTCAATCAGCCGACGGGCGAGTTCTACGGCGTGTGGACCGACGATCAGTTCCCGTACAAACTCTACGGCGCGCAGCAGGACGACGACACGGTGATCATCTCGAGCGTCGCCGACCCGTACAACCTGAGCGACTGGCAGCGCGGGCCGGGATGCGAGACCGGACCGATCATGCCGCACCCGGGCAATCCCGATGACGTCTACGGCTCGTGCAAGGGCCAGTACGGCTGGATGGACATGAAGACCGGGCAGGAGAAGAACTACTGGATCGGCGCGCAGTCGCTGTATGGGAATCCGGCGAGCGATCTCATCGATCGTTTCCAGCGCGTCTCGCCGATGGCGACCTCGCCCTTGGATCCCACCGTCCTCTACTACGGTTCGCAGTACCTGCACCGGACGCGCGACATGGGCGTCACGTGGGAGAAGATCTCTCCCGATCTGACGGCGCATCCGGCGGGCACGCAGGGCGTGAGCGGCGAGCCGATCACGCGCGACGTGACGGGCGAAGAGGTGTACAGCACGGTCTACGCGATCGCCGAGTCGCCGCTCGAGAAGGGCGTCATCTGGACCGGCTCGAACGACGGTCCGTTCTACGTCACGCGCGACGATGCGAAGTCGTGGACGAACGTGACGCCCACAGACATGCCGAAGGGCTGCCGCGTGCAGTACATCGATGCGTCGCCGCGCCGCCGCGGCTCGGCCTACTACGCTGCGTATTGTTATCTGCTCGGCGACTTCGCGCCGTACCTCTATCGCACCGATGATTACGGCAAGACGTGGACGCGGCTGACCGACGGGAAGAACGGGATTCCCGGCGATACGCCCACACGCGTGGTCCGCGAAGATCACAATCGCAGCGGGCTCCTCTTCGCGGGCACGGAGTACGGCATGTACATCTCGTTCAATAACGGCGCGCACTGGCAGCCGTTCCAGTTGAACCTGCCCCAGGTGCCGATCACCGATATCAAGGTGTTTCACAAGGACTTGATCGTCTCGACGCAGGGACGCGCGTTCTGGATCATCGACGACATCAGTCCGCTCGAGCAGCTGACCGATCAGGTGACGGCCAGCGCGCCGCACCTGTTCAAGCCGCGCGACGGCTATCGCACGCGGGTCAGTCCGAACCTGCTCGGGCCGATGGTTGATTACTATCTGCCGCAGGACACGCAGGGGCCGGTCACGATCGACATTCTCGATTCGACAGGATCTGTCGTGAACAGCTACAACAGCGACGCGCCGGCCCCGGGCGGGCGCGGCGGCCGTGGACGCGGCGGCCGTGGCGGGGG
>JBOGIZ010000783.1:0-4607 GCA_050747805.1 Vicinamibacterales bacterium
ATGCGCATCACGCCGATGGACATGCGGCAGCAGCGCTTTCGAACCGGGGTGCGCGGCTACGACCGCACCGAGGTCGTCGCGTTCCTGACCGAGGCCGCCGACGATTACGAGCATGCCCTGCGCGAAATCGATCGGCTGCGAACCGATCTGCAGCGGATGGAAGCGCTGCTCGTCGAACACCGCGAGCGCGAGGCGAACCTGCGCGACACGCTGGTCACCGCCCAGCGGGTGTCGAACGAGCTCAAGGAGAGCGCGCAGAACGAAGCGAAGCTGATTCTGCGCGAAGCGCAGGGGCGCGCGGATCTGCTGCTGCAGAAGGCGCAGGCCAGGCTCGAAGAGATCGATCACGATGTCAACGAACTGAAGCTTCGGCGCCGCGACGCCGAGGGAACGGTCGAGTCGTCGATCCAGGCGCTGTACCGAGCGCTCGAATTCATCCGCGATCAGGATCAGAGCCGCGGCGACGAGAAAGTGCTGCTGCACCGCCCGCGCCAGGCCGACGCGTCGCAGCCGCGCCAGGGCGCGCCGGTCCAGGCCGACGTGCGCGTGGATGATCGCAAAGCGTCGAGCTGACAATTCCGGACCGACCGCCGCGTTCGACGTGCGCGTCATTCCGCGCGCGCCGCAGACGCGTGTGGACGGTCTCCGCGGCGGAGCGCTTCTGATTCGTCTGTCATCGCCGCCGGTGGACGGCGCGGCCAACGACGCGCTGATTGCTTTTCTCGCGGAGGCTCTGCAGCTTCCGCGCCGCAGCGTTCGCATCGTGTCCGGCTCGAAATCGCGCGACAAGCGCGTGGCAATCGACGGAGTCGATCGCGGCGCCGCGCTCGCCCGACTCCTGCGATAGCATCCGTCGATGATCCTCCTTCGCCACATTCGCGAACTCGTGACGTGCGCCGGACCCGTGCCGCGCCGCGGCGGCGCGCAGCGGGATGCCGGCGTCATTCTCGATGGCGCGCTGGCGTCAGACGGCGATCGCATCCTCTTTGCCGGTCCTGACCCGGCGCTGCCCGAACGATTCTCATCGGTTCCGGCCGTCGACGCGCGGGACGTCTCGATCGTGCCGGGATTCGTCGACCCGCACACGCACGCCATGTTCGCCGGTGATCGCCGCGAAGAACTTCGACGCCGCCTGGCCGGCGAAACGTACGCCGCGATTGCGGCGGCGGGCGGCGGGATCGTCTCCACCGTCCGGGACACGCGCGCGGCCTCGGAAGACGACCTCGTAATCGCGACCGCCGCGCGTCTCGGCGAAATGCTCGCCTGCGGCACGACGACAGCCGAGATCAAGAGCGGGTACGGCCTGGATCTCGACAGTGAGCTCAAAATGCTCCGCGCGATCCGGCGGCTCGGCGCGATGCAGCCCGTCGACCTCACGTCCACGTTCCTCGGCGCGCACGAGGTCCCGCACGAATTCCGGACGGATCGCGGCGGATACGTGCGGCTGGTCATCGAGCAGATGATTCCCGCCGTCGCCGACGGCGGCCTCGCTGAATGGTGCGACGTCTTCTGCGAAGGCGGAGTCTTCACGCCGGATGAGTCGCGGCGGATTCTCGAAGCCGGCGCCGCGCGCGGACTGAAACCGCGCATTCACGCCGACGAGCTCGGGCCGAGCGGCGGCTCGCACGTGGCGGCGGCCGTCGGCGCACGATCGGCCGATCATCTGATCTTCGTGCCGGACGAGGGCATTCGCGCGCTGCGCGACGCCGGCGTGACGGCCACGCTGCTGCCGAACGCGGCGTTTTATCTCAAGCTGGGCCGCTTCGCGCCGGCCCGGACGCTCGTCGACGCGGGCGTGCCGGTCGCGCTCGCCTCCGACGTCAATCCAGGCGGCGGCTTTTCGCCGTCGATGCCCTTTGCCATGACGCTCGCCTGCTTCGGCATGCAGATGACGTTCGAGGAGGCGCTCACCGCCGCGACGATCAACGCCGCATGGTCGATCGATCGCGCGGACCGGGCGGGCAGCCTTGAAGCCGGCAAGCAGATGGATGCGGTGGTCGTTCGCGGCGATCCGATCAATCTCATCCGGATCGGCGCGCCGGCGATCGCGGCGGTGATCAAGAGCGGCCGCGTCGTCGTTGGAGATCTGGCGAAACTGTGATGTGGTGAACGAGATGACATTCTCCGACCGCACCGTCGCGAGCCTGCTGGCCGCGTTCCGTTCACCCGACCCGACGCCCGGCGGCGGATCGGCGTCCGCATTGGCGGGAGCAATCGGCGCGTCGCTGCTCGTCATGGTGGCGCGGCTGCCGAAGTCACGCGCGGCGTCGGACGCCGAGGCGGCGCGCCTGGCGGCCGCCGGCGAACGCGCCGCCGCGCTTGCGGACCAGTTGACGACGCTCGTCGATCGCGACAGCGAGGCGTACGACCTCGTGGTCGCGGCGTACCGACGGCCCAAAGGCACCGACGAGGAGAAGGCCGCTCGCGGCGCCGCCATCCAGCAGGCGATGCGCGCCGCCATCGCCGCGCCGCTCGACGTGATGCGGGCCTGCGATGCCGCGATGGACGTAGCCGGGGACGTCGCCGGGCTCGGGAATCCGTCGGCGTCGAGCGACGTTCAGGTCGCCCTCGAACTGCTCGGCGCGGGGCTGCGCGGCGCGCAGCTCAACGTCGAGATCAACCTCGGCAGCGTGAAGGACGCGAGTTACACCGACGCGATCCGCAGCGAGATCGACGCGCTCGAGCGCCGCTCGGCCGAACACGCCGCCGCCGCGCGCGCCATCCAGCAATAGCACCGCCGCACGCCGCCCCCGCACTCCGCCCCGGCCCCCCGCCCCCCGCTACGGTGTCGTGTAGCTGAAATCGAAACGCCTGGAATACTTCGGCAGAAGCTCGATCATTTCCGCGTAGGCGTACTTGATCACCACGTGGTCGTTCGATCCAACAATGCTGGTGCGTGAGATGTCGATGAAATCATCGTCGAGCGGAATGCTGTTGTCCGCGGCGGCGTTCATCACGCTCTGCTTCAGCGCGTCGTCAGACTTTCCGGCGCCGAAGAGCGCGACTTGCCGAACGGCGTCTCTGAACTCCTGGTCGTGAAAAAAGGCGAGGCCGCCGTGGATGCCCGCGTTGGCCACCAGGAGGAGCACGATCAGGCTGAGCAGCCGTCTCGCCATTGCGTCATCGTCACCGGATGACGTGGAAGAGGCGCTCCCAGCGAGTTCGCGTGAAGAAATGGACGACGATCGATCCCATCTGCCTCGCGGATGCGGCCAGGCCGTGGTCTTCGTAGTCCTCGCGGCCTGATTCGTACGACCAGTAAATCAGGAGCGCCTTCCCTTTGACGTAGCTTCGCGGCAGGAAACCCCAATACCGGCTGTCTTCCGAGTTGTCGCGATTGTCGCCCATCATGAAGTACTGGTCCGCGGGAACGGTGACGGGACCAAAATTCTCGCGGACGTCGTACGCGGTAATTTCCTGGTCCTGGACCGAGGGAGGCGAGAGGAAGTGGACGAAGGGTTCGTCGAGCGGCTTGCCGTCGATGTAGACCTTCTTGTTGCGCAGCTCCACGGTTTCACCGGGCAGCCCGATGACGCGTTTGATCAGATCGCGATCCGGCTGGTCCGGATACTTGAAGACGATCACCTCGTCACGCCGGATCGGCCGTACCGGCAGCAGCGCGCGTCCGATCGCGAGGGGCGTCGGCCCGAACACGAACTTGTTGACCAGCAGGTGGTCGCCGATCAGCAGGTTGTTCTCCATCGAGCCGGACGGGATCTTGAACGCCTGCACGACCCACGTGCGCACGAACAGCGCGAGGATGACCGCGATGACGATCGACTCGAAGTACTCGCGTACGACGGATTTCCTAAAATCGGCCTGAGCCATAAGCCATGAGCCTACTCCTGTCCGACCTTCAGGACCGCGAGAAACGCCTCTTGCGGGATCTCGACGCGGCCGACTCGCTTCATGCGCTTCTTGCCCTCTTTCTGCTTCTCGAGCAGCTTGCGCTTGCGCGTGATGTCTCCGCCGTAGCATTTCGCGAGGACGTTCTTGCGGAGCGCTTTTACGCTCTCGCGCGCGATGATCCGGCTGCCGACGGCCGCCTGAATCGCGACCTCGAACATCTGCCGCGGAATCAGCTCGCGCATCTTCGCCGCAAGCGCGCGGCCGCGCGTGTACGCGTTGTCGCGGTGCACGATGACGGACAGCGCGTCCACCGGCTCCTCGTTGACCAGGATGTCGAGTTTGACCAGGGGCGATTCCCAATAGCCCGTCACATGATAGTCGAGCGACGCGTAGCCGCGGGAGATCGTTTTCAGCCGATCGTAGAAATCGAGCACGACTTCGTTGAACGGCAGCTCGTAGGTGATGAGGACGCGGTCTGTCGACAGATACTCGAGACCCTTCTGGATCCCGCGCTTCTCCTGGCACAACTCCAGAATCGATCCAACGTGGGTCGACGGCGTGAGAATCATGGCCGTAATGACCGGTTCCTCGATGGTTTCGATGCGGCCGGTGTCGGGCAGCTTGGCCGGACTGTCGATCTCGTGCACCTCGCCGTCGGTCGTCGTGACGCGGTACAAGACGCCGGGCGCCGTCGTGACGAGGTCCATGTCGAATTCGCGCTCGAGCCGCTCCTGGATGATTTCCATGTGGAGCAGGCC
>JBOGIZ010000784.1:0-4107 GCA_050747805.1 Vicinamibacterales bacterium
AGCGTGTTGGCTTCGGCGCTCGCCTGTTCCACCGTCATGCCCGGCCGCAGCAGCGCGAACGTATTGCCCAGGATGGTGACTCCGCCGCTGTCGCTGATGGTCACGTCGGTCGGCTTGGGCAGCGGGATCCAGAACTCCGGACTGTCGGCGAGCGCGCCGGTCGAATCCGTCGCGCCCGGCGACGCCACCGACGGGAAGTCGAAGCCTTGGGGCATGACGCCGACTACTCGATACGGTTTGTAGTTCAGCGAAATCGATTTCCCCACGATGGCGGGATCGGCCGAAAAGAAATTCGCCCACGTGCGGTACGCGAGCACGACCACCTGGGTGTTCCCCGCCAGCGCATCCTCATCGTCGAGCATATGGCCCGCGAGTGGCACACCTCCCGCTGCGCGGAAAAGCGCCGGGGTCACGCTTGCCCCCATCAGGCGGACCGGTGTCCGTACGCCGCTGAGCAATCCCGCCTGGGGGATGTAGTCGCCAACTGCCGAAAGAAGGCGGCTGTTCAGCGACCAGGAGGCGACCTGCTCCGGACTGAGGCCGACGCGACTCTCGGCCCCGTTCATTCGCAGGATCTGGACGACGCTGACGAACCGGTCCGCGCTGGCAAACGGCAGCGGCCTGAACAGCACGCCGTAGACGATCGTGCTGACAGCGGTGATCGCGCCGACGCCCAGACCCAGGGTCAGTACGGCGGCAGCCGCGAACGCGGGCGCGCGGCGCAGCGAGCGCCAGCCGTAGCTGAGATCGCGGCGCAGATCCTCGACCCACCGCGACGTCCAGACGGCGCGCGTGTCTTCTTCGATCAATGCAGGATTGCCCAACGAGACGAGCGCCTGCCGCCGCGCTTCGTCGGGCGACATCCCGCGCGCGACGTTCTCGTCGACCTGGCGCGCGATATGGTCGCGAAGATCGTCCGTCAGGCCGGCGAGCGCCTTGCGGCCGCGGCGCCTCATCGCTGGCCTTCGCCAGTGATCGGCCGCAGGATGCGCGCAATGGCGGCGGCCATCCGGTCCCACTTGCTCGTCTCGACCGCAAGCTGCCGGCGTCCGGCGGCGGTCAAGCGGTAGAACTTCGCGCGTCGATTATTCTCGGAGGCGCCCACCTCGAAGTCAATCCATCCGCGCTTGATCAGGCGGTGGAGCGCCGGATAGAGCGATCCCTGCTCCACCTGCAGCACGTCGTCGGATCCGCGTTCGATGGCCTTGGCAATGGTGTGGCCGTGCGCCGGCCCGAGCCGCAGCGTGCGCAGGATGAGCAGGTCGAGCGTGCCCTGAAGGAGATCGAGGCGGTCGTCACGAGTAGACATCCTAGGTGAGCTTACACCCGCTCACCTAGAGTGTCAAAGTGACGGTACATTCAGCGCGCGTGACGCGGCAGCGGTTCGTGGCTGCCCCGCCCTTGCGCCCCGCCCGCCTTCCGCGTCATCGATCAGCAGTGATCGGCCATCGCCCATCGCCCATCGCCCATCGCCCATCGCCCATCGCCCATCGCCTATCGCCCATCGGATCTCACTACTCGTATCTCAGCGCCACCATCGGATCGACGCGCGACGCGCGGCGCGCCGGCAGGAAGCTGGCAAACGCCGACACGACCACCATCACCGCGATGGCGAGCCCCATCGTCGTCATGTCCCGCGGCGCCACGTCGAAGAGCAGCGTCGTCACGAATCGCGCGCCGATCGCGGCGATCGCCAGGCCGGTCACGACGCCGATGGCGACCAGTACCATCGACTCGCGCATGACGAGACCCAGCACGTCTTCGCGCCGCGCGCCGAGCGCCATGCGGATCCCAATCTCGTTGGTCCGCCGCGACACGTTGTACGACATCAGGCCGAAGAGCCCGATGGAGGCGAGCAGCAGCGCCAGCGCGCCGAAGAGCGCGTACGCTTCCGCGAACAGTTTCTCCTGCGCGAACCGCTTGTCGATCTGTTCGAGCTGCGTCGAGACGTCGGTGACCGGCAGATTGGGATCGATCTGGCGGACGGCCTCGCGCACCGCGCCGACGGCCGCGGTCGGCAGGGCCGCCGTTCGAAGCTCGAAGACCGCCGATCCCAGACGCGCCTGCCGGTACGGCACGTACATCGTCGGCGGCGCCGGATCGCGCACGCTGTTGTACTTGGCGTCGCGAAGGACGCCTACCACCTCGAGCTCGCCGGTGGTCTCCGGGCTCGATCCGAAGTGCTGGCCGAGCGGACTCTGGTTCGAGAAGTACTTCTTGGCGGCCGCCTCGTTGATCACCACGACCTTCGGCGCGCTCGCGTCGTCGCGGTCCGTGAACCCGCGGCCCATGACCACGGGGATCTGCATCACGTCGAAGAAGTTCGGCGAAATCACGAGACGATTGATGCCGTTGTCGAGGTCACGACGGCCGGCCGGATAGGTGTGGCCCTGCACGAAAATGTCCGTCGAGTTGATGCTGCCCGAGAGCAGCGCCGGCTGCGACATCGCGACGCCGCGGGAACCCGGCACGGCCGTCAGCCTATCGAGCAGGTCTCCGTAGAGTTTCGGCATCTGCTTGGCGTCGTATCGATTCAGCGCGGGATTGATCCGGAAGAGCAGCAGATTCTGCGGATTGAATCCGACGTCGACGTGCTGGAGATTGCCGAGCGTCCGCAGGAAGAGCCCCGCGCCGACGAGCATCACGAGCGAGATCGCGACCTGTGCGATGAGCAGGGCCCGGCTGAGCAGACTCCGCGCGCCGACCACGCTGCGGCTCGTCTCCTTGAGCGCGGCGTTCAGGTCGATCCTCGTGCCGTGGAGCGCCGGCGCCAGGCCGAACACGAGGCCGGTCGCCACCGTAATCGCCAGAAGGAACAGGCACAGGCGCCAGTCGAACAACGGCAGCACCGTCAATCCTGTCGCGATGAGGGACCGGCCCCAGTACGCGACGAGGAGGCCGAACGCCCCTCCTAGCACCGCGAGCAGCACGCTTTCCGTCAGCAGCTGGCGTACGAGCCGCAATCGCGTCGCGCCAAGCGACAGCCGCACCGACATCTCCTTTTGCCGTCCGGCCGCGCGCGACAGCAAAAGGTTGGCAACATTCGCGCACACGATTAACAACACCAGCGCGACGACGACGGAGAGGATCGTGACGGATCGCACCCCATTGCTGCTCGCGTCGTACACGCCGTGCGCCCCAGAGTCGACTATGAGGTGCGGCACGTCGGATCGGTGCTGGTTTTCGGAGGCCGCACGTTCCTTGTCGGACAAACGATTCAGGTACGAATCCAGTCCGGCCCGCGCAGTGTGCTGGAAGACGCCGTCGAGATTGCCCTGCACCTGCGCGGCCGTGACGCCCGGTTTGAGCCGGCCCATCACCTGCAGCCACCAGTAGGTCGGGTCCTCGAGCCGTGACCGCGGCGCCTTGGGATCGATCTGCCAACGAAACGCGTCCACATCAATCTGCGGCAGCAGCGCGAGCGGCACGGAGATGTCAGGCGCGTCGGCCATCGGCGACTGCACGCCCGCGAAGTCAGGAGGCAGCACACCCACGATCGTGACCGGCACGTTGTTGATCTTGACGACCTTCCCCACGGCCGACGGGTCGGTGCCGAAGCGCGAATGCCAGTACGGGGAGCTGATGACGGCGACGGGCGGCGCCGTCGGTCGATCGTCGTCGGGCACGATCACGCGCCCGAGCCGCGCGGACACACCGAGCAGCTGGTAGTAATTGCCGGACGAGAGGAACGCGCTCGCGATTTCCGCATGACCGTCGACCACGACGTTCGCGCGCCCTTCCGGAGCGCACGCCAGGAGATCCGTCATCGTCTTGTTGTCGGTGAGCAGTTGCCGGTACATCGGGTACGAGAACGTCGTCCTGACGTTCTGGCCGTTGACGGGCTTGCTGAAGCCGTAGTCGCTCGAGCTGTTCACCATGTCGTTGTGGCCGACGTACCGGAGGCGAACCAGCGAATCCGGGTCGTGGACGCTCAGCTTGGTCAGCAGCAGTTGGTCGACGGCGCTGAAGAGCGCCGTGTTCGCGCCGATGCCCAGCGCGAGGGACAGGACGACGATGACGGCCCAGCCCTTGGCCTGCAGCAGGCCGCGAACCGCAAATCGCAGGTCTTTGATCATAGCGGCGGGGCCCCCTGCACCCCGCCTGGCG
>JBOGIZ010000785.1:0-2801 GCA_050747805.1 Vicinamibacterales bacterium
CTTCATAATGGGGTGAACCCTATGGAAGCGCGCGCGACAGAAGCCATCGATCCCGTCTGCGGCATGTCGGTTGACCCGTCCACGGACCTGCGGGCCGACTATCAGGACACGACGTACTTTTTCTGCCACCCGTCCTGTCTCGACAAGTTCAAGGAGGACCCGCGGCAATACCTCGACAAGACGAGCGCGCCGCCGTCCGAAGCGGACCTCGACGCCACCTACACGTGTCCGATGCACCCGGAAGTGCGGCACGAAGGCCCTGGTGTGTGCCCGTTCTGCGGGATGGCGCTGGAGCCCGTGGCGATCACGCTCGACGAAGGGCCGAATCTCGAACTGATCGATATGACCCGTCGCTTGCGGACGGCGGTCGCTCTTGGGCTGCCCGTGATGCTCTATGCGATGGCGCGGATGATCGCCCCGCACGCGGTGGACCGTGTCATCGATCCACAGACGGCGAACTGGCTGCAATTCGCGCTGGCGACTCCGGTCGTGTGGTGGACGGGCTCGCCCTTCTTCGTGCGCGCATGGCAGTCCCTCGCGATGCGCAGCCCGAACATGTTCACGCTGATCGGCACGGGCGTGGGCGCGGCGTACGGCTACAGCGCTGTCGCGGTGATCGCGCCGGGCGTATTCCCGGCCGGCTTCCGGACGAACGGGACCGTCGAGCCGTACTTCGATACGGCCGTCGTCATCACGGCGCTCGTGCTGCTCGGACAGGTTCTCGAGATTCGCGCGCGCAGCCGCACGTCGGCCGCGCTCAAGGGGCTGCTGGGTCTCGCGCCGTCGGTGGCTCATCGCGTCGCGGGATCCGATGAACGCGACATTCCGGTTGCGGAGGTTGCTGTCGGCGATCGTCTGCGCGTGCGTCCGGGGGAGCGCGTGCCGGTTGACGGGACAGTGGTGCAGGGCCGTACCGCGATCGACGAATCAATGGTGACGGGCGAACCGATTCCCGTCGAGAAAACGCCCGATGCGAACGTGACCGCCGGCACCCTCAACGCAACGGGCAGCATCGTCATCGAGGCCCGTCGGGTCGGCGCCGACACGCTGCTCGCGCAGATCGTGCGGATGGTGGCCGACGCGCAGCGGACGCGCGCGCCGATTCAGCGCGTGGCCGATCGGGTGGCGGCGTGGTTCGTGCCGGCGGTTGGGCTCGTGTCGCTCGTCGCCTTTGCCGCATGGGCATTGTGGGGACCGGAGCCGCGGCTGGCGCACGCCCTCGTCAGCGCCGTCGCCGTGTTGATCATCGCGTGCCCGTGCGCGCTCGGGCTCGCCACCCCCATGGCGATCATGGTGGGAACCGGCCGCGGCGCCTCGGCGGGCGTGCTCGTCAGAAACGCGGAAGCGCTCGAGCGCCTGGAGCAGGTCGATACGCTCGTTATCGACAAGACGGGCACGCTGACCGAAGGCCGCCCGAAGGTGGTCGCGGTCGAGGGACAAGGGACGGGGGACGGGTGGCGGGATGAAATCTTGCGTCTCGCTGCGGCGGTGGAGCAGGCGAGCGAGCATCCGCTTGCGGCGGCGATCGTCGCGGCGGCGCGCGCGCGCGGCCTGGCGTGGCCGTCGGAGGTGCCGTTCGAATCGATTACCGGGCGCGGCGTGAAAGGACGCGTCGACGGCGTGGCCGTCGTGCTTGGCACCGCGACGCTCCTCGAGGACGCCGGCGTGAAGGTGCACGCACTGCAACCGCGCGCGGCCGCCCTGCGCGAAGAAGGGGCGACGGTGCTGTATGCGGCGGCGGCCGGCCGGCTGCTCGGCCTGATCGCCGTCGCCGATTCCGTCAAGTCCGGTTCGCGAGAGGCGCTGGCCGCGCTTCGACGCGAGGGACTCCGGATCGTGATGTTGACGGGCGACTCGCGAAAAACGGCCGAAGCCGTCGGCGCGACGCTCGGCATCGCGCCGGCCGACATCCACGCCGACGTACTGCCGGACCGCAAACGCGACGTGATCGTCGATCTGCAGTCGCGCGGCGCGGTCGTCGCCATGGCGGGCGACGGCATCAACGATGCGCCCGCGCTCGCCGCCGCCAGCGTCGGGATTGCGATGGGAACAGGAACCGATATCGCGATCGAGAGCGCGGGCATCACGCTCGTCTCGGGCGACCTGGCGGCTCTCGTGCGCGCGCGCCGCCTCAGTCGCCGAACGATGCGCAACATCCGGCAGAACCTGTTTCTGGCGTTCGTCTATAACGTGGTCGGCGTGCCCGTCGCCGCCGGCATCCTCTATCCATTCATCGGCGTGCTCGTCAGCCCGATCTGGGCGAGCGCGGCCATGACGTTCAGCTCGATCTCGGTGATCGCCAACGCGCTGCGGCTGCGCCACGCGACGCTGTAGAAGCCAGCTATCAGCTATCAGCTATCAGCTTTCAGCCGCCTCCAACCTCCAACCTCCAACCTCCAACCTCCAACCTCCAACCTCCAGCCTCCAGCCTCCAACCTCTAGCCTCCAGCTAATTTCAGCTTCTCGAGATGCGGGGCGGTTCGCTCGTGCAGCAGCGCGACAAGTTCAGGATCCAGGAAGTTATAGACGTCGGCAATCTCGAGACACTTGATTTTCGCGAGCGCGGGATGGGCGGGGAACATCGCGTCGAGGGCCCGCCCCTGCTCCGGATCCATCGTGAAGACGAGGTCCGCCCATTCGAGCATGCGGCTGTTGACGCGGACCAGCGCATCCTCATTCGTGCCGGCCGATCGCACGTCCAGCGTGGGATCCTTGGCGAACACGCGTTCGGCGGTTGCGCTGCGCTTGCGGTTGAAATGACAGATGAAGAGGACGCGAATCGCCCGTTCCGCCACTAGCTC
>JBOGIZ010000786.1:0-3232 GCA_050747805.1 Vicinamibacterales bacterium
CCGCTGACCGCTGACCGATGACCGATGACCGATGACCGATGGCCGATGGCCGATGGCCGATGGCCGATGGCCGATGGCCGATAAGGTACCGACACGCGACACCCCAGAGCCGATTTGACACCTGACAATATCTACAATGTAGATATGTCGGCACTGCCAGGCTCGTTCGAGCAGGCTGTGCTCGCGGCGGTTGTGCATCTGCGAGGTGACGGATACGGGCGCACGATTCTGCGCGAGGTTCAGGAGCGGCTCGAGCGTCCGACCGCCGCGAGCGCCGTCTATGCCACGCTCGATCGCCTCGAAGCCAAGGGGCTCGTGCGGTGCCGGGCTGGCGCGGCGACGCCGTTGCGCGGCGGCCGTCCTAAGCGGCACTTCGCCATCACGGCCGCCGGGCGGCGAGCGCTGAATGCGTCCCGGGCGGCGACAGAACACATCTGGCGCGGACTTCGGTGGCCGCTGAAAGGACGCGCGTGAATCGGCATCCTCCTGCCGGGGCCCAGTGGCTCCTGTCCTCGATCCTGCCGGCGGAGACGCGCGAGAGCATCATCGGCGATCTCATCGAGGAGTATCGGGAGTCGCAGTTTCCCAGCCGCGGCAGGCTGCGCGCCGACGGATGGTATCTGCGCCAGGTTGCCGGATTTCTCTGGCGCGCGTCCCGTCCCTGGGCGCTGTTGATCGGCGTTGAACTGGGAGCTCGCGCCATCCTGGACCCGAGCGTGCCGACAACCGACCACTCCACACACGCGCCGCGATCTCGACGTACATCGCGATCGCCTCATTCGTGGGACTCGGGCTTTACACCGGCTGGCGCACGCGGCGTGTCGCGGGTGCCGCCATCGTCGCCGCGGTCGCGGCTGCGGTCGGGTGCACGATCGCACTACTGACAGCGGCCGCCATCACGACGATGGTGTCTCTTCATGTACTGGCGTCGGTCGCCGCGTCTGAAGGCCTGCGCGAGGGATTCGACGTGCCGCTCGTCCCGACGGCAATCATCGGCGCCCTGATTGCCGTCGGCGGCGCGGTGATCGGCAAGGCGACGAGCCGGCTTGCACAGCGTCCGTCTTCCAGCCCCGCGTGATTCGGGATGGACGATCCGCGATCCGCGATCCGTGATTCGTGATTCGTGATTCGTGATTCTCGGATGAGGGATGAGGGATTCAGGGATTCAGCGCTTGATCCAGGTCTTCAATCAAGTCCTGAACGTCTTCGAGCCCGACCGATAACCGCGCCATGCTGCGCGTGATGCCGGCTTGGGCAAGCTGCACGTCCGTGTGCCCCCACTGGGACGTGAGCACGGGCAGGCTGCATAGACTTTCCACGCCGCCGAGGCTCGCGGCGCGCTTGAACACCTTCAGACGATCGAAGAAGCGCTCCGCGCGCGCCTGGCCGCCTCCAACGTCAACGCACACCATTCCGCCGAACCCGCGCATCTGCGTTTTCGCAAGCGCGTGGTCGGGATGCGATTCGAGTCCCGGGTAGTAGACCGCTTCGATGCGTCGGCCCTTCTGCTCCAGCCACCGCGCAACGGCGAGCGCGTTGACGTTGTGCCGCTCGACGCGCACCGCTAACGTTTTGACACCGCGACCGATCGCGTAGGCGGCCTGTGGATCGACGACGGGTCCGAGCATGCGGCGCGCCTTCTCGATCTCCTTCATCAGCCGTGGGGATCCGGCGAGCGCGCCCGCCGTGACATCGCTGTGGCCGTTGAGATACTTCGTCACGCTGTGCATGACGAGATCGATGCCGAGCGCGAGGGGCTGCTGGTTGAGCGGGCTGGCGAATGTATTGTCCACGATCGAGATGACGCCGCGCGCACGGCACGCCGATGCGACGGCCGCGATGTCGACGCAGCGCAGCGTGGGATTGATCGGCGACTCGAACCAGACCACCTTCGTGCGGTCGCCGATGATTCGCGCCGGATCCTGCAGATCCTCGATCGAGACGAACCGCGGCCGGATCCCGTACCGCGGGAACAGATCGTCGAGCAGGTGAAGCGTGCCGCCGTAAATCGCCGCGCTGCAGACGACCTCGTCGCCCGACTGCAGCAGCGCGAGGAGCGCGGTGGACGTGGCCGCCATCCCGCTGGCGAACAAGAGCGCCGAGTCCGCCCCCTCGAGACGCGCCAGCGTCTCTTCGACCGCGACGACCGTCGGGTTGCTGTAACGGGAATAGAGGTAGCGCCCGGACCGTCCCTCGTTATACGCGCGCACCTGCTCGGCCGAATCGAAGACGAACGTCGTCGTCTCGTAAATCGGCGTCGCGAGCGGCGCCGCGTCGCGGTCCGCCCCGTGGCTTCCTTCCACAATTTGCGTTGCTGGACGCACGAGCCTTTCACCTCCGTGTCAATTGGTGAATTGGTGGATGGGTGATCTGGTGAATTTGCTTTCGCGCGCTACCGCGCGCGTCTAAAGCGCGGCCGGTAGGCCGCGCATGCAAATTCACCAGATCACCAATTCACGAATTCACCAATTCATCCCTGTCATACCGTTTCAACGTTCGCCCCAACTACAGGTTCGATGAACTGCCGATAGGCGTCTTCGTAGCCGCGGTCGACGAGCTCCGCCGCCGCGTACGTGCGATCCGAGCGCTCGTCGTATACACCAGCAAAATCGAGAGGGCCGAGCGGATTGTGCAGGGGGCGGATCGCAAACACCGCCCGCAGCAGGGACGGAGGCGCCGCGAGCGCGTCGCGCAACTCCACCGTTTCGAACGCGCCGAGCTGCTCCGCCGCGCGGCCGCGGGGATCGGATCGGCCTGGGCTCAACTCATGCGGATTCGTAGACGGCGGCGCGCCAGAGACGACGATCGCCTGCTCGGCGCCTGCCGCCGCGGCTTCCTCGAGCAGCCGCGCGAGCGCGCCCGGGCGGTCCGCCAGCCGGTGCGTCTCTCCGCGCCAGGGCCCGTCGGCGGCGAACGTGATCAGCGAGGGAGCGGTCGCGACCGGCACTGCGAGCGACGCAGTGAGCGCGTCCATCAGGTGCTCGCGTCCAATGCCGGCCAGATCGAACGCCTGCATCGCCCGGCGATCGTCCCGCGGTCCCCGGAAAAATGCCTGCCGTCGCGTCTCTCCGAGCAGCGCGAACACCAGATCGGCGCGCGCATCAACGTCGTGGGCCAGCAGCAGCAGCTCGCGGAACCCCGGCTGCCCCACGTTTTCGGCCAGCAGCTCCAGGTAGCGGCGGCCGAGATCCTGGCGCGGCGGCGCGGCAATCGTCGCGGCGCCGCGTATGAG
>JBOGIZ010000787.1:0-3246 GCA_050747805.1 Vicinamibacterales bacterium
GATCTACGCCTGGCGGCGTGGGGACGCGGAGTGGAAGCCGGTCGTTTCAGCACAACAGCTGGGCTTGGCGAACCTCAGCCGCATCGCGGTCAGCCCGGAGGCCAAGTGGATCGCCCTTGTGGCCGATCCTCCGCGCGCGCGTTGATATACTGGCGCCGGGACGAATAGCCGGTGAGCACCGGACGCGAACAGCCGCTCGTGCTAATCGTGGAAGATGATCGCGACGGCCGTCGTATGTTCGCCGACTGGCTCGAGCACGCCGGCTTTCGCGTCGAGCAGGCACATAACGGTCTGCAAGCGCTCGAGCGGGCGCTGGATGTGGTGCCAGACGCCATCTTGACGGATCTCAACATTCCGGGGATCGACGGCTACGAACTCACGCGTCGTCTGAAGGCCGATGCGCGCACGGCGCGCGTTCCGATTCTGGCCGTGACCGGCTACGGTCCCTTCACTCAGGATCCGGCCCGCGCGGACCGCGCGGGGTGCGACGCCATTATGCCCAAGCCCTGCGACCCCGAGGACGTCGAGACGACGCTGAAGGGTCTCATTCGGGACGCGAGGCGCCGGTCGGCATGACGCCCCGCGGCGCCTCGATCATGATTGTGGAAGACGACCGCGATACGCGCGAAATGCTCGCGCGGTTTCTCGAGCTGGAAGGATTCAGCGTGCGCCAGGCCGAGAACGGCGCTCAGGCACTCGAGGCCTTGAATACCGGCGGTGCCTGCGTGATCCTGCTCGATTTGATGATGCCGGTCATGAATGGCTGGCAGTTTCGCGCGGCGCAGTCCAACGATCCCCGCCTGTCGGGGATTCCCGTGGTGGTTGTCACCGCGGCCGGAGCGGCCGAGAAGCTGCCCGGCATCGCGGCGAACGCCTGGATTCCGAAGCCCGTCGACTTCGACCGCCTGCTGTCGGTGATCACGCCGTTCTGCGACGGCCCTGCCTGCTGATTGCGCCTGCTCGACACCATCCGCGGCGATCTCAATATCACGGCGGCCGGCCTGTTGCAGGACATGGCGATCCTGCAAGTGTCCGAGCGCAGCCGCTTCGGTTACAAGCGCGCCGCGCGCGCCATCGCCAGTGGAATCGACAAATCTGTGCGCGATCTCGTCGAAGCGGCCAGCTTGCGCGAGGTTCCGTTCATCGGCGCCGCGAGCGAACGGATCATCGGGGAACTCGTGCGAACGGGCGCGTCGGCGATTGTCGAGGCAGCCGTGCGCGCGTCGAGTCGCGGAGCGGAGGTCGAGAAGCGGCGCGGATACCGCCGCGCGTACCTGAGCCGCCACACGATGCGGTTGGCGCTGGATGCGGCGCTCGGCCGTTCGATCGTCAGCACGAAAGTGTATCAGGGCGATTTGCAAATGCACTCCACGTGGAGCGACGGCGTGGAATCGGTGCGCGCGCTCGCCGAGGCCGCCGTGGCGCTGGGCTGGACCCGCATCGGCATCACAGACCATTCGTACGGCCTGCCGATTGCGCGCGGGATGAGCATGGAGGCCGCCGCCCGTCAGCATAACGAGATCGAACGCGTGAACGAAGAGTTCGGCGGCCGGGTGCGCGTGCACAAAGGCGTCGAAGCGAACGTCCTCGCGGATGGCTTGCTCGATCTCACCGAAGACGAGCGCGGCCGGTTCGACTACGTGGTGGCGTCGCCGCACTCGGCGCTGCGGAAAGAGATCGATCAAACGTCTCGGATGGTCAATGCCGTGATGCTGCGAGGCGTCGCGATCCTCGGTCATCCGCAGGGGCGGATGTACAACACGCGCCCAGGCGTGTCCGCCGACTGGAAGAAAGTGTTTGCCGAGGCGGCGCGCCGCGATGTGGCGATCGAGATTGACGGCAATTGGCATCGGCAGGATATCGATTACGAGCTGGCGGCGCTCGCGCTGGACGCCGGATGCCTGTTCGCGCTCGACAGCGACGCGCACAGCATCGGCGAGCTGCCGTTTACCGACTATTCAGTCGCGCATGCACGGATCGCCGGCGTTCCGGCCGATCGCGTCGTCAATTGCTGGGACGAGGGGAAGTTTGAATCCTGGTTGAAAGAGCGGGCGGGGAAGCGCACGAAGAGTCCGGCACGGCGGAGGGGCGGAGGCAACGTCGAGCCGTGATTCGCCGATCGAGCCACCGCTGTCACGCGCGAAGCGGCGGCAATCCCCCAAAGCCGACGAGTGAGGACGGCCGCGCTAGGTCGCGCTCCGCGTAGCCGTCGCGTAGCGCGACGCGAGGGCATGTCCGATCTTCTGCTCGATGAAGCGCGAGGCGTGCAGCACGCTCTCAAGACTGACGCCAGTCTGAATGCCGAGTCCGTCAAGCATATAAAGCAGATCTTCGGTGGCGAGATTCCCGGTCGCGCCCGGCGCATACGGACATCCGCCCAGGCCGCCGGCTGACGCGTCGTATGTGGCGACGCCCAGTTGCAGCGCGGCGAGCACGTTGGCAAGCCCCGTCCCGCGCGTGTCGTGGAAATGGAGCGCGATGCGATCGAGCGGCACGCGCTCGGCGACAGCGCCGACGACGCATGGCACCTGCCCCGGGTGTCCGACCCCAATCGTGTCGCTGACCGCCACTTCATACGCGCCCATCTCGATCAATGCGGCAGAGACGCGCGCCACCGCCGAAGGCGCGACGGCGCCCTCGAATGGGCAGCCGAACGCCGTCGAGACGTACGCGCGCACGGGAAGCCCCGCCTCGCGCGCGCGGGCGCAGACCTCGCGATAGATCTCGAGCGACTCGTCGATCGATCGATTGATGTTCTTGCGGCTGAACGACTCTGACGCCGCGGCAAATACCGCCACTTCGTCCACGTTGGCCTCAAGCGCGCGCTCGAGACCCGCGACGTTCGGGACAAGCGCCGTGTACCTGGTCCCCGGGCGCCGGCGGATCGCCGCGAACACATCGATGGCGTCGGCCATCTGCGGCACCCATTTCGGGCTCACGAACGACGACACCTCGATCGTGCTGAGGCCTGCGTCACTGAGCAGATCGACGAACGCGATCTTGTCGGCGGTCCCGATCGAAGCGTGCTCGTTCTGCAGGCCATCGCGCGGACCGACTTCGACGATGCGGACGGCTGCGGGTAGATTCATTCCAGGTCGATCAGGCCGACGTTGGGCTGCACGAGATCGCCCGGCCGGCAGTGCACCGCCGTCACCCTCGCGTCGGCCGGCGCGCGGACGGGAAGCTCCATCTTCATGGCCTCGAGCAGGATCAGGACGTCGCCGGCGCGGACCGAGTCGCCGGCCC
>JBOGIZ010000788.1:0-2500 GCA_050747805.1 Vicinamibacterales bacterium
CGGATAGCCGAGATTGTGCAGCGACTCGGACGTCAGATCGATGTCGGCCGGGTACGACTTCTGCGGGAGCACGATCGTTTTCGGCACCGCCACGCCGATCTTCTCGGCGACCGCGTAGTTGAAGAACTTGTCGTCGGCCGTCCACCAGAACGGGTTGTTGATGACGTACGTGCCCTCGAGCACCGCGTGTTTCAGGAACGCGCGGTAATACTCGACCTCGTGCGAGATGCGGTCGACAATGACGCGATATCCGGACGGCTCGCCCATCCGAGTACCCGTCAGCTTGACGAATTCGGCCGAGATGCCGTGCGCGCGCCCGAGCGCATTGACCCGATCGAGGAACGCGGGCGGAAACGCGAACTCGCGGCCGCACAGGAGCCCGATTCTGAGGTTGTCGGTCATGCGGCCTCCTGATGGCCCGCTCGCGTCTCATCGACCAGCCACCGAACGACCGCGCGCAGATCACCGGTCGCGCGGTAGACGGCGAGCTGGCGATCGGCGCTGGTGCCCTCCTCCATGATGGTATGGACGTACTCGAGCGCCTGACGGCTCCCCAGTTCGTCGACAACGTCGTCGACGAACTCGAGCAGCTCGAGCGCGAGCGCGCGCATCGGCACCTCGACGCGCTTGCCGAAGTCGATCAGGTTGCCGTCGAGGCCGTAGCGCGCCGCACGCCATTTATTCTCCTCGACGAGCGCGCGCGGGTAGAGCCGGAATCCGAGGTTGCTCGTTCGCAGGCGGTGCAGCTTGACGATGATCGCCTGCGCGAGCGCGGTCAGCGCGATGGTCGCGCGCGGCGACGTCGGGACGTCGCACACGCGAAACTCGAGCGTGCCGAACGTCGGATGCGGCCGCAAATCCCACCACACCTTCTTGCCATCGTCGATGCAGTGCAGATCGACGAGCATTTTGACGTATTCGTCGTACTGGCTCCACGAGTCGAAGTGCTCGGGGATGCCCGTCCGCGGGAACCGCCGAAACACGGTCGTTCGATACGACTTCAGGCCCGTATCGCGTCCCTGCCAGAACGGCGAGCTGGTGGACAGCGCGAGCAGATGCGGCAGGAAGTAGCGCGCTTCGTTGAGCAGATCGATCGCGCTCGTCCGGTCCGGGACGGCGACGTGGATATGCAGCCCGAAGATGAGCAGAGAGCGGGCGAGCTGCTGCAATTCCTCGACGATGGTCTCGTAGCGCTCGCCGGGCGAGATCACCTGGTCCTTCCATTTCGAGAACGGGTGGGTCCCGGCGGCGGCGACGCGCAGCCCGACGCGCTCGGCGCTCTGCGCGAGATCCCGGCGGATGCGGCAGACCTCGCGGCCGAGCTCGTCCACGTCGCGACAGATTTTCGTGCCGACTTCGACGATCGACTGGTGCAGCTCGCGCTTGATCTGATCGCCGAGCGACGGCGCGCCCGAGGCGAGCAGCTCGGAGACGTGCGACCGCAGCTCCCAGGTTTCCGGATCGATGATCTGGAATTCCTCCTCGACGCCGATCGTGAACGCGTGCGCCATCCCGGAATGATAGTTCAAGGCGGCGCGCGCCGATGATATCGTTGGCGGCACCGTAGCGCATGACCGATGAGACCCCTCCGCGCGCCGCGCGGCGCACCGTGCTGCTCCTCGCGATTGTGGCGGTTGCGGCCGCGGCGCGCCTATGGAATCTCCGCGCCGGCGTGCCGTTTGCCGTCGGCATCGATGAACCGCAGGTCGTGGATCGGGCGCTCCGCATTCTCAAGACCGGCGACTGGAATACGCATCTCTTCGACTATCCGACGCTGGCGATCTACCTGCACGCGATCGCCGCGGCCGCGCGTTTTCTCTGGGGCGCCGTCCGAGGCGAGTGGACCTCGCTCGCCGGGTTTCGCATTCGCGCGGTCTATACGACGGCGCGATTGCTGACCGCCGCGATCGGCGTTGCGACTGTCTGGCTCACGTATCGCATCGGCGCGCGGCTCGGCCGCCGCGACGTCGGCCTGCTCGCCGCAGCGCAGATGGCGGTTCAGCCGTCGCACGTCCGCGAATCGCATTTCGCGCTCACCGACGTGCCCGCGGCCGCCTTGACGACCGCCGCGGTCCTGCTCGCCGTGCGCGCGGCGGATCGGCGAACGGTTCGGGCGTACGCCGCCGCGGGCGCGCTGTCGGGCCTGGCCGCGGCCACGAAGTACATCGGCGGCATCGCCCTTTCGGCGCTGGCGGTCGTCTGGATCGTGCACGAGCGGCGCGCGGCCGATCGCTGGCCGAAGGCGCTCGCCGCCGCAGGGGCTGCCGCCGCGGCGTTTCTCGCGGGCGCGCCGTATACCGTCCTCGATCTGCCCGGCTTTCTCGACGGGTTCGCCAGACAGTTCGCGCGTTTTGCCGCCGTCCCGCCGGCGCCGCCGGGCGTCGTGTATCTCAAGCATCTGTCGCTCGTCATGTGGTGGTGGCCTCCGCTCGCCGTCGCTGGCGCACTCATCGCGTTGTGGCGGTCGCGCCGCCGCGGCGACTGGGCCGCCGTCGTCGTT
>JBOGIZ010000789.1:0-5461 GCA_050747805.1 Vicinamibacterales bacterium
ACCTCCGGCTTCAGAAGTACCACGACCGCGTACTATGTACAAGCCGAAACTGGTCTAATCGACATGTTCGTCGAACTGTTCGAGGGACAGGAAGCCGAGCGCTCGATTTCACGGATGAGCGGTGAGGATTTTCGGGCCGCCATCGCACGCTGGCTCGACGGCGCGCTCCAGACGCGAAGGGACGGCTCGAAACGGCAGCTCAGACGCCGCGACGCCAAGGAACGCTAATCTCATCGCTCGCGGCGCTCGCTCGCGCTGGGGCGATTGTGAGATGAGCTCTGAACAAACAAGGAGGCGCCCGGAGCTGGGCGCCTCTCGAGAATGCCGTGCGGTGAGAGCCGCCGCTAACGGCGCTGCAGCGTGGCGCGATACGGCGTAACCTGACCGGCCGTCACGTCCGCATCGAAGCTCATCGTCTGATACCCCTCGGCGCGAATCTCGACATGATGGCGGCCGGGCGTCAGGCCGAGCGGCTGCGCGGACGGACCGAAGTCGGCGCCCGTTCCCATGTAGGTGCCGTCGACGAAGACCGACGCCGTGCCCGGCGTCACATCGAAGCTGACACCGCCGGTCGCATTCTGAGGCGCGCCCGGCTGAACGTTCATGCTGCCGTTCTGAGGCTGCTGCGGCTGAACCGGCTGCTGCGGATACTGCTGCTGGGGATACGGCTGCTGCGGATACGTCGAACCCGATCCATACGCGGAGTCATCGGGCGGAGGAGGCGGATACGACGGATACGCGGAATAGGCGTTCGGGTACGAGTAGTACGGATACGACGGGTAGTAGCCGTCGTAGTAATAGGGGTTGTAGCCCCAGGACGCGGACCAGCTGATCGGATACCCGGCCCAGAGGCCGAGGCCGAGACTGATGCGCGGCACAAAGCTGTAATACGGGCGATAGCTGTAATAGGAACGCCCGTAATAGCCGCCGCCCACGACCACGGTGCGCGGCACGGCTACGCCGCCACGAATTTGGCGCCCCGCGTATACGGAGCGGCCGGCCTCCCGACCCACCACGACGGATCGGCCGCCTTCGGCGCGGGCCGCCGGAGCGGAGCGGCCGGCCGGAGCGGAGCGGCCGACAGCGGTCCCGTGCGATGAACCGTGCGAGCCCCCTGCGCGGCGTTGAGCTACGGCGGGCGTCACGGACAGCGCGATCGCCGCAACGAATGCTGTCGGAGTAATGAACCTGGTGAACGTCATGGCATCCTCTTAATCAACGGTCCTGCCAATCGTCCGATGTGATTTCTGGCCTAAAAATCGTGAGTCCGGCGGCGCTAGCCTCAGAGCGTCTACATCTGTGGACATCTCATGAGGACGTTCAGTGTCAGTCGTATTGTACTGCCCATCTCTACGGAACTGCCAGTCCCCCAACCCACAACGACTCAAGATAGCCATCGTCGGGTCCCATCGTGCGAACTCTGGCGCCTTGTGGAGTTGTGGAGTTGGCCGTTGGGAGTGGACTGCTTCAGACCCTGAACAGCACGCCGGACGCGGGACGGCCGGTCGCGCGTGAGACGGCTCCGACATACTGCTGCAGCTGCAGACGATAGCGAGACTCCCCGGCCGACAGTTCGTGGTCGGTCTTGAAGTCCACCACAACGAGGATGCCGTCTTCTTCGAACGCCAGATCGAGCACGCCCTCGATGAGCATTCCGTCCTCTTGCACCCATGACACCGGTGTCTCGCGGCGTACCGCTGGCGAACGCCGCGCGCGCGCCATCAGGTCGTGCTTCAGCACGGCCTCTACGACGAGAGTCGCGGAGGCGATCTCGTCCGGCGTCGCGCCGAGAATTCGCGCGTGCATTTCGGCAAGCGACCCGGCGACGCCCTCGTTGGCGTCGAGGGGCACGGCCGCGAGGATCGCATGCACGAGCGAGCCGAACCGCGGCCCGCGAGGGCGATCGGCGGCGCCCGCGATCTCGATCACCTCAATCAGACTCAGATCGAGCAGCGCCTGATCGAGTCCGTCCTGGGCCGCCTGCGCCGCCCAGGCGGTCGCGGTTTGTACGCGGATCGACTCGCGCGAGGCGCGGGCGATCGTGTCGGTGCGGTCGGCCCGCCAGCGTTCGTAGTCGTCCATCCGCTCCTGCACGGAAAACATGTCGCCGGTCTTCACGATCAGGTCGTCGCGCCGCAAGCCGAGCGGGGATGATGCGCCGAGGTGCAGTGCGCGCGGATCCCACCAGGTCACCGAATAGTGCAATTGGTGAGTCGGTGAATTGGTGGATTGGTGAATTGAAAAGCTGCCGGGCGCGACGGTGTGCGGCCCCGCGGGATCGCCATTTGGACGCGTCAGCACGGTGTCCTTCGAGGCGAACGTCGGGCAGCCAGCCGCACGGTCGGGCGCGCGGCGCCTCGCCTCGGCAGGATAGATCGCCGGCAGCAGCGGATCGAGCCAGCCGCCGTCGTACGCGCCGTCGCCGATCGCGGGCACGACGAGGACGTCGCGCGCGCGCGTCGCCGCCACGTACGCCAGCCGCTCGCCTTCGGCGCGTTCACGCGCCGCCTCTTCGGGATCGTGAAGCAACAGATCGATCGGCGCCCACCCCCCGAGCTTCAGCGCACAGAGATTCTGCGCGGGATCGAGCCATCGTCCCGCATCGACGCGGGAGAGCTTACACGTCGGATCCGCGAGGATCACGATCGGAAATTCCAACCCCTTCGCCTTGTGAACGGTCATGATCCGGACGCCGTCGCTGCCCTCTTCAAGTATCGGCGCCTCATCGGCCTGCGCGGACTCGGCGGCCGCGCGCAATTCATCCACGAAGCCCCGGAACGACAGGCCGCCGGCGGTTTCGTACGCCCGGGCCAGCTCCGAAATGTGCAGCACGTTGGCCAGCGCCTGCTCGCCCGCGCTCCGCAGCACGATGCCGACGTATGCGCGCGTCGCGTGGAGCAGGTCCTGCACGGTGTCGGCGACCGGCCGGTAGTTGCGGCGGCGATGCAGTTGCTGCAACACGCGCAGCGCGTCGGCGATGGGGCGCAGATGCTCGGCGTCCGATCCCTGATCGGTCTCCGCGGGAATCCTGAAGGGATGAAACACGCGAAAACGCTGCTTCCATTCGAACAGCTCCTCGTCGCCGATCGCGAACAGCGCGCCGCGAAGCGCCGCAAACACCGCCAGCTCGTCGTCGGGCCACTCAATGGCTGACAGCGCGGCGCGCAGCGTTTCGACCTCCTCGCGATCGTGAAACGTCTTGCCGCCGACGAGCACGTGCGGAATGCCGCGCGCTTCGAGGGCGCGCACGTACGGCTGCGTCACGTCCTCTCCGAAACTCAGAAAGCGGCGGAACAGCATACAGATATCGCGCGATCGGACGGCTGATAGATCCGGTCCGGGACTCCCGCCGTCGGCCGCGCTGACCTTCCAGCCGCTCTCGTTGACGATCCAGTCGACGAACGCACCCACAGCATCGGGCAGCGACGCCTCGATCTTCACGGCAGACACGTTCTTCACGCCGTACGGCTCCGGCACCGGAAGCGCGACGACCGACGGCTGGTTCAGCATGGCGCGGCGATGGCGCGAGAGCGGCACGTACTGCGCCTGGAGCGTCGCCGCGTTTCCCGTCATCACGGGTTCGAACGCGGCGTTCACGACGTCCTGGATGTCCGGCACGGAGCGGAAACTCGTCGTGAGGAACACGGGACGCGCGCCGCTGCTGATGAGCCGCTCGCAGACCTCGCGGTAAATGCCGACATCCGCGCGGCGGAAGCGGTAAATCGACTGCTTGGGATCTCCGACGATGAACAGACGGCCGGGAACGGGAACGACGCGCCGCCAGTCGGTTTCGTCGGGATCGCTCGACGCCAGCAGCAGAAGAATTTCGGCCTGGAGCGGATCGGTGTCCTGGAATTCGTCGACGAACAGGTGCGTGAAGCGGCGCTGGAATCCGCGGCGCACGCCGGCGTGACGCCGCACGAGATCGCGCGCCTTGAGCAGCAGATCGAGAAAGTCCAGTGCGCCGCTGTGCGCCTTCAGCTCCTCGTACCGCTCGACGGCGCCGCCGAGCTCCTGCTGCAGCGCCGCGGCAAGGTCGGCGTCGGCGTCGAGCCGGAACTGGTCGAGCGCAATTCGAAGCGCCTCGTACGCGTCGATCACGCGCTGACGCGAGACGCCCTGTTTGTAGCCGGGCCCGCGTCCGCGGCGAGCCTTCGAGAAGTTCCGATCGCGCGAGAGATCGACGAGCCGCGCTTCCCAGCCGTCGTAGTCCTGCCGCTCGGCGCTTGCCTGCGCGGCGTCCCGCTGCAGCACGATCTCCGCCGAAAGGTCCCGCGCGGCGGCGGTGTCGGTGAACAGCGAATCCCTCGCGTACGACGGGTGCTCGCTCAGCCCCGCGAAGTCGCCGAGCGTCTCGATCACCCGATCGGCCGAGGCATCGCGATCGAAGGGCCGCCGCGTCCACGGCGCGGCGAAATCGCGCCATCCGGCCAGCTCCCAGGCCGCGCGTCGAAGACGATCGACGGCGGTGTCTTCGCGCATCCCGCCGCGTCCCTGCCAGACGGATCGACGCAGGCCGCGCCGTACGCCCGGCCGCGGGTCGTGCAGCTCCTGCTGAATCCAGGCACCGAACGCCTGCTCGAACAACCGCTCCGCCTGCGTCTCGGTCAGGACGACAAACAGCGGATCCACCCGCGCTTCGACGGGGCGTTCGCGCAGCAGCTCCGCGCAAAACCCGTGAATCGTGTTGACGTGGGCTTCCTCGAGCTTGCGCAGCGCCTCGTTGAGCGCGTCGCGCTCGCCCTCGGTCGCCGCCGCGGTTCGCTCCGCGTCCAGCGCCTCGCGCAGCCGCAGCTTCAACTCGCCCGCCGCCTTTTCGGTGAACGTGACCGCCACGATTGCATCAACCTTCGCGCGTCCGGTCGCGACGATGCGGACGATGCGATTGACGAGCTCGGTGGTTTTGCCCGTACCGGCCGCGGCTTCCACGACGAGCGTGTCGTCGAAGAGCGTCGCGATCGCCTCGCGCGCGGCGGCGTCCGGCAGGGCCTCGCCCCCGGATGTCGAACGTCGGGAATCGGACCCGGGGTTCATGGACGCTTCCTCAGCATCTCGAGATCGCCCAGTTTGTCGGGCGACTTGAGCGCGACGCGCCGAGGCTCGTCAGGTCCGCACACCGGCCGGAAGTCGCACCACGTGCACGCGCGTTCCGCCGGCGCCGCCGGCAGGAATCCGAGCTCGACGGCGCGGTCCACGATCTCGAGCGCCTCGAGCCCCATGCGCCGCGTGGCGTCGTCGAGCCGCACCTCGGTGCTCTCGTCGAACCCGCCGGCGCTCGTGCAGTAGTACAGACGCCCTCCGGCAACGCGGCTGCCGAGCACCTGTTCGACGACCATCGAATACAGAACCGGCTGCAGCACCGATCCGCCGCCGATGATCGTCTTGTCGGTCGTGCGCTTGCGGCCCGTCTTGTGATCGGTAATCCGCAGGTTTCCGGATCGAGCGTGCCGCTCGATCAGAT
>JBOGIZ010000790.1:0-6183 GCA_050747805.1 Vicinamibacterales bacterium
GCTCACGCCGAGCCGCATCGGCGCGCTCGCGGCGATTGGCGCGACGGACGTCGAGGTGTATGCGCGGCCGCGCGTGGCGATCGTGTCGACAGGGAACGAGATCGTCCAGCCCGGGACGCCGCTGGCGCCAGGGCAGATCTACGACATCAACCGGTTCACGCTTTCGTCGATCGTTGAGATGCATGGCGGTACGCCCGTCGCGCTGCCGTCGCCGGCTGACACGATCGAGGCGCTTTCGAACGCGCTCGATGCGGCGCTCGAATGCGATCTTGTGGTTTTTTCCGGGGGGAGCTCCGTCGGCGAGCGCGACCTGATGATTGACGTGCTGCAGCAGCGCGGCGAGATCCTCTTTCACGGGATCGCCGTCAAACCCGGGAAGCCGACGCTGCTCGCACGCGTGCAGGGACGCGCCGTTCTCGGAATGCCGGGCTATCCGACGTCGTGCCTGTCGAACGGCTATGTCCTGCTCGTGCCAATGCTCCGCCGAATCGCGCGGCTGCCGGAGCATCGACCCGAAGTGCGACGGCTGCCGCTCGCCAAGCGCGTCGTCTCAGCGGCGGGGCGCCACCAGTTCTACAGCGTCAGGATCGTCGACGGCACTGCCGTGCCGGCGTTCAAGGCGTCGGGCGACATCACGAGCATGGCGCACGCCGACGGTTATATCGAGATTCCAGCGAACGTGGATCTCGTCGAGGCGGGCGAGGTCGTAGACGTCACGATTTTCTGATGCACAGCTCCCCGCTGACGCGCGCGCCGTACTTCGCGCTCCACGATCAGAAAGGGCGGACGCGGACGCTCGACGAATTCCTGGCGCGCGGCCCCCTGCTGCTCGCGTTTCACCGCGGCACGTGGTGACCCAACTGCCGCCACCAGTTTGGTGAGCTTGCCGCGCACATCGCTGACTTCACCGCACGCCGAATTCAGGTCGTGGGCGTGGTCTCGCAGTCTCGCGAGACGGTCAAACGGTATATCGAGGACACCGGACTGCCCTTTGACGTCCTGATCGATGAAACGCGCGACACGCTGCGCGCGTACGGCGTCTGGCACCGCGTCGGCCTCGACGCCTGGAACATCGCGAGGCCGGCGGCGTTCTTGATCGATGCGAACGGCGCGATCCGAGCGTCCTGGATTTCCGACCACCAGCGGGAATTTCCGTCCACGACCGATATCATTCGGGCATCTGGTCAATGACGAATGCTGAATGCTAAATGCTGAATTCAGCATTTGGCATTTGGCATTTGGCATTGACACGCGCGCCCAGCGTTAGCGAAAGCGCTTGCTGACCGCGTCCCAATTAATGACGTTCCACCACGCCGCGAGGTAGTCTGGACGCCGATTCTGGTACTTGAGGTAATAGGCGTGTTCCCACACGTCGATGCCGAGAATCGGCTTCTTCCCTTCCATAAGCGGGCTGTCCTGGTTGGCCGAGCTCTCGATCGCGAGCTTGCCGCCCGCATCGATCAGCCACGCCCAGCCGCTGCCGAAGCGCTTCGCGCCGGCGTCGTTCATCTGCGCCTTGAAGGTGTCGAAGCTGCCGAAGGACGACGTGATCGCGTCAGCAATGGCGCCGCTCGGCGCCCCGCCCTTGTGCGGACCCATGATCTCCCAGAACATCGTGTGGTTCGCGTGGCCGCCGCCATTGTTGCGAACGGCCGTACGAATGTCTTCGGGGACGGTGTTGATGCCCTTGAGCAGATCCTCGACCGACTTGTTCTGCAGCTCGGGGTGCTTCTCGAGCGCGGCGTTTAGGTTGTTGACGTAGGCGCCGTGATGCTTGTCGTGATGGATCCGCATCGTCTGTTCGTCGATGTGCGGCTCGAGCGCGTTGTAGTCATAAGGCAGGGGTGGAAGCGTGTGCGGCATTCAGACTCTCCTATTCCTATCTTTCGAGCATGCGATCGAGCGCGCGCCTCGCCCAGCGCCTGGTGCGGTCGGGCACGACGATCAGGTTGTGAATGTGTCCCTCGAGCAGCCCTTCCAGCGTCCAGAGCAGATGATTGGGCGAGACTCGAAACATTGTCGAGCAGAGGCACCCGAACGGATCCAGCGTAACGACCGTCCGATCGGGAGCGACCGCTTGCGCAAGGCGGTTGACCAGATGGATCTCCGTGGCCACTGCCCAGACCGATCCGATCGGGCTTTGTTTGACGGTGTCGATCATGCGCTCGGTGGACCCGCTCGCGTCGGCGGCCTGCACGACGTCGAAGGTGCATTCCGGGTGCGCAATGACGCGCCCCATCGGATAACGCCGGCGAAACTGCTCGATCTGCTGAACGGTGAACCGCGTGTGGACCGAGCAGTGGCCTTTCCACAGAATGACTTGGGCGCGCCGGACCTGGTCCGGCGACAGACCGCCCCAGTGCTCGTGCGGATCCCAGACGACCATGCGATCGAGTGGAATTCCGAGATGGTACGCGGTGTTCCGGCCGAGATGCTGATCGGGCAGCATCAGCAGGCGCTCGCTTCGGGCACTCCTCGAACTTCGAGAGAGCGCCCACGCCATGATCGTCGCCGCGTTTGATGACGTGCAGACGATGCCGCCGTGTTCGCCGACAGACGCTTTGATGGCGGCGGATGAATTGATATAGGTGACGGGCATCACGCCGCCGACATTCATCTCATCGAGCTCGCGCCAGCAGATCTCGAGCTGTTCGCGGCTTGCCATGTCGGCCATCGAACAGCCGGCGGCGAGATCGGGCAGGATGACGCGCTGATTCGGGCCGCGCAGGATATCGGCGCTCTCCGCCATGAAATGCACGCCGCAGAAAACGATGAACTGTGCAGCCCCCGGTCCCGTGTGGCCGGAGGCTCGCCGCGCGGCCGCGCGCGAAAGCTTCAGCGAATCGCCGACCTCGTCGGCGAACTTGATCACTTCGTCGCGCTGATAGTGATGGCCGAGGATGACGACCCTATCGCCGAGCGCCGCTTTCGCATCCGCGATGCGTGCGTCCATTTCATCGTCGGACAGACGCAAGTACCGTTCGGGGAGCGGCTGCCGCTCGCCGATACTCTGTTTCTCGACCTCGTTAAGAAGATGGATATCCATCGGAGGTTCAACCCCTGATTGTACTACCGCGAGAAGCCCTCAAGTTTTCAGGCGCGTCCAGAGGCTGGGCTGAAGCCCTGGACTATTGTTCAAAGGCAGGGCTGAAGCCCGGCGCTATTGTTCAAAGGCAACGGGTTCGTCGAGCGACGGATCGGGACCGGTGATTACGTTATAGAGCGTGTCGCGTTCGATCGGCTCACGGCCGCCTGCACGGATGAGCCGGCGGATGGCCGCCGTCGAAAGGGTCTCGGGCGTGCGCGATCCGGCCATGTGGTAGATCCGCTCTTCCTGCACGGTGCCGTCAAGGTCATCCGCTCCGAACCACAGGCAGAGCTGCGCCGTCTCGACACCGGTCGCGATCCAGAAGGCCTTGATGTGCGGCACGTTGTCGAGCATCAGTCGTGCGACCGCGTGCACGCGCAGCGTCTCGACGGCGCTCGGCGCGGGCAGTTTGCGCATCTGGTTGTTGTCGGGATGGAAGGCCAGCGGAATGAATGCCTGCAGCCGTCCGGTCTCGTCCTGCAGGGCGCGCGCGCGCAGCATGTGATCGACGCGCTCGGCATACGTTTCGATGTGCCCGTACAGCATCGTCACGTTCGTTGGCATCCCGAGCCGGTGGGCCGTGCGATGAATCGAAAGGTACCGATCCGCATCGCACTTGTCGTGGCAGATCTTCTGCCGCACGCGCGGCGCGAAAATCTCGGCGCCGCCGCCGGGCAGCGAGTCGAGACCGGCGTCCTGCAGCTCGCGCAGAATCTGTTCGTCGCTCCGGCCGTACAAATCGGCGAAGAAGGCGATCTCAACGGCCGTGAAGCACTTCAGATGGATGTCGGGCCGGATCCGCTTGAAGCCCCGCAGCAGTTCCGTGTAGTAGTCGAACGGCAGATCCGGATGGAGACCATTGACGACGTGGATTTCGGTGAGCGGCTGACCGGCGCGCTGACGCAGTTTGTCCCACGCCTGCTCGAGCGACATCGTGTAGGACCCGGCATCACCGGGACGAAGCCGCGCAAAGGAGCAGAACAGACAGCTCGCCACGCAGACGTTGGTCGCTTCCAGCCGGATGTTGAAGTTGTAGTACGTGCGTGCGCCGTGGCGCCTCTCGCGCTCGCGGTTCGCGAGCCAGCCGAGCGCCAGCGTATCGGAACACTCGAACAGCCGCACGCCGTCGTCAAACGACAGCCGCTCGCCCGCGTCGAGTTTCTTGTAGAGGTCCTCGAGACCCGCGTCTTGAATTCTCGTCAGCATCCGTGATCCGTGATCCGTGGGCCGTGATCCGTGGCCGTGGGCCGCAGCCCAGCCTCCAACCTCCAACCTCCAGCCTCCAGCCTCCAGCCTCCAGCCTCCGTTTCAGTATAATTGCGCGATCACTGCCCGGCGGCCAAGCGAAGTGGGTGCGAAGCCCACGCGGTGCCGCCACTGTAAGCGGGGAGCGACGCCTCAAGAACGCCACTATCTTGCCGAAACGACGCGCAGCGTCGCGGAGGCGGGACGGGAAGGCGAGGCCAAGCGATGATCCGCGAGCCAGGATACCTGTCCGGCCGGGCTTCTCAGCAGACCTCGAGGTCTGCATCGCTTCATCGGCGCGTGAACACGCCGAAAAGGAGGCTCGGTGCTTCTGCTCGTTGCTTTCGCGTTTTCATCCACCATTTTCTCCATCAGTTCAGGTTCGCTCGAAGGGCGCGTCGTCGATCCGGACTCGCGTCCGGTACGTGGGGCCGAGGTGTTCCTCGTCTGCGACGCCGCGGTTCAATCGAAGGCGGAAACGGATCAAAACGGCCGATTTATCATCGCCGCGCCGCCGTCCGCGAGCGGGAACTGCGAGCTGACGTTCTCGCGCGAGGGATTCTCGGCGGCGCCGATTCCGCTCGACGCGGCGGCGATCGATCGGGGCCGCGACGTGGGCACCATCCATCTCGCGATCAGCGCCGTCACGGACTCGGTGGTCGTTTCGGCGGCCGAGGTCGAGCAGCCGCTCTCGGTCACGCCGTCCGCGGTGACGATCATTACGGGCACGGAGCTTCGTGCGCGGCAAATTGCAACCGTCGCCGACGCTCTGCGCGAGGTCCCGGGTTTATCGGTGGCGAGCAACGGGACGGCGGGGTCCGTCACGAGCGTCTTTCCGCGCGGCGGCGAGTCCGATTATGCACTCGTGCTCGTGGACGGCATCGAGGTGAACACGTTCGGTGGAGGGTTCGATTTCGCGCATCTGTCGACGGACGACGTCGATCACATCGAAGTCGTGCGCGGGCCGCAGAGCGCGCTGTACGGATCGAATGCGATCGGGTCGGTCATCAGCATCGTGACGCGCGAAGGCGGTCCGACCCGCGGCGACGCGTCGGTCGAGTTCAATCCCGGCCGGGTCTCGCACACCGTCCCATCCTCGGGAACCGCGTTCGACGAGTCGCATGTGACCGCCTCGGGATCGGGATCGCGCGGCCCATGGTTCTGGGGCGGCGGCATCGAACGCTACGGCAGCGCCGGTCTCGACGGCACCCGCGCGGCCGACGGTGAAACGATCGACAACGACGACTACATCCGGAACGGCGGCGGCGTGAGCGGCGGCTGGCATGGCAGCGGCGACGCGAGGGTCCGCGGTGAAGTGCGTGTGGAGCACGACGATCGCGGCGAACCCGGCGCGTTCGGATCGAACCCGATCGGCGCATTCACGGGCATCGATCTCGCGTCGCGGGAGCATGACGTGCGCTGGCTCGGATCCGTCGGCGGCACGCTTCCGGCCATCGGCCGGCTGCACACAACGGCACTGATCACGTGGAATTCGCTCAACAGCGATTTCAGCAGTCCGTTCGGTCCCTCCACGTCGACGTCGCACCGCTGGACGGCGCGCGTCCAGTCCGATGCGCGCGTCAGAACCGGCCTCGACGTCACCGGCGGACTCGAAGCGCTCGGCGAACGCGCCACCAGCACCTTTATCACCGACGACGCGTTCAACGAGATTCCAGTGACGCGGACCGTGACGGGGATTTTCGGCGAGGCGCGCTGGCAGCCCACGTCCCGCCTGTACGCGACCGGTGGGACGCGCCTCGAAGACATCCGACGCAACCCGCTTTCCGGGTTTTCCGACCCGACCAGTCCGCGTCCGGCGTTCGCGGAGAATACGGTGCTGTCGCTGAACC
>JBOGIZ010000791.1:0-2652 GCA_050747805.1 Vicinamibacterales bacterium
CCCGCACGTTTGACGAGGTCTGTGAGTTGATCCGCGCCGCCCTCGCGCTCTTTCTGCCGGAGGAATGCACGAACTACGTCACGCATTGCGGCTACCCGGTTACTACATCGGATCAGAAAACGCTCTAGAGTTCGCGCAGCGCGGTCACGACCGGGAGTCGAGCCGCGCGAATCGCCGGCAGCAGCCCGCCAAGCAGTCCCATCACGACCGCATAGAAGAGCGCCGTCGCCAGCAGCTTTCCCGACACGGAAAATGCGAACGCGATCTGGCTGAAGGACTGAAAGTTCATGGTCGCCGTCTGATACCCGTCGAACGCCGCCCAGGCGATCGCTCCGCCGATGAGGCCGCCGATCAGGCTGAGAATCGCGGCCTCGGTCAGGACGGAGAAGACGACCGGGAGGCTGCCGAACCCGAGCGCCCGCAGCGTCGCGATCTCGCGCGTGCGTGACGCGACTGCCGTGTACATGGTGTTGACGGCGCCAAACACCGCGCCCGTGCCCATCAGGATGCCGATAATCAACCCGATCGTCCAGATGACGTTTTGCAGCGTTTCCGTCTGCGTCGCGTAGTACTCGGGCTCCCGCATCGCAGAAACGGTCAGCTGCGGGTTCGTCGTCAGCGAATCCTTCAACTGCTGAAACGAACCCGGCGAAGCCAGCTTTGCGTACACGGACTGATACGTGTTGCCGCGGCGATAGGCCGGCTGAAGAATCTTGACGTCGCACCACAGCTCGGATTCGGTCACCGACCCGCCGTCTTCGAACACCCCGACGACCTGCCACGAGTTCTCGCCCCACTTCACCGACGAGCCAGGCTCCAGGCCCCTGAACTGACTCTCGGCGGCGCGCCCAACGATGATTTCGTTCTTGCCGAATTCAAACCGTCGCCCTTGGATGATCTTCAGCCGATCGTGCACGTTAAACGCCATCGGCGTCACGCCTCGGAGCGGCACGTTCGCCGTGCTGCCGCCGCGGCGCAGCGGGTCATCGACGACGACGAAGAGTTCGGGAGAGACCATCGCGCCGTCGGCGTCGTGCGCGATCCCGGGCGCGTCCTGGATGACCCGCGCCATGTCGCCCGTGAGGCCGCTCGTCATCTCGGTGTCGCTGCCGGCGCGCAGGATCATCACGGTATTCGGATCGCCCGACGCCTGCATCGTCTTTCGCACGCCTTCGGCGATGGAGAGCACACCCACGAAGACGAGCACCACGCCGGCGATTCCGACCACCGCGACCGTGGAGGATCCCAGCCGCTGGCGGATCGATCGCAGGTTGACGGCCGTGACGGCGATCAGTTGTGACAGCATCGGAAATCCTCAGTTCCGCCGCAGGGCATCGACGATGCGCAGGCGTCCGGCCTGCCAGGCCGGCAGGATGCCGGAGGCGAGGCCGAGCACCAGCACGAGACCGACGCCGGCGATCAGATCGGGAATGGGGAAGTAGAACGCCGGAAGGAGGCCGCCGGTCGGATCTCCCATGAGCGTGATGGCGGCGTCCGCCACGGCGATCCCGAGACCGCCTCCCACGACGGCGATGCAGGTCGATTCGAGCAGCACCATCCCGAGCACGCGGCCGCTGCTGAATCCAAGCGTTTTCAGGACGGCCAGCTCGTTCGTCCGTTCGCGAATGGACTGCGCCATGGTATTGCCAGACACCAAGAGGATCGTGAACATGGCCATGCCGACGATCGCCATCATGATCGAGCCGATGTCGCCGACCTGCTTGCCAAAGTCCGAGATGAACGCCTTCTCGGTGTCGGTGCGGGTCTCGACCGGGGAATTCTCGAACAGCTTGTCCACTCGGGCCGCGACCGCCGGGGCCTCCGCCGGATTCGCGATGCTGATGACGTACCAGCCGACCTGGTCGTGGAAGTTCGCGCTCTTGACTGTTTCGTTCAGGTAGTCGTAGTGGAAGAACAGGTTGGTCTTGTCGGCGCCTTTCAGTGCCGACGTGTAGATCCCGTCGATCGTGAATTCCCACGGGCCGCCGTCGGGCCGGCGGAAGATGGTTCCTTCGATAGGAATCCGCTGGCCGACCGTGAATCCGTACTTCTTGGCCGTGTCGCTGCCGACGATCGCGCCGGTGCGATCGCCGATCCACGTCTTCGCCTGATCCGGCGGGACGGCGAACTCGTCGGGATACATCTTCAGCCATGTCTCGGGATCGACGGCCATCGTGGCGAACTGATGCCGCACGTCCTGGTAGTACCCTCCGAACCAGTTGGCGTGGGTGATGGCTTTTATGCCCGGGACCTGCATGATGCGTTCTGCGTAGCTCGCCGGGAGCGGCTGGATGAGCGAGATTTTGTCGATGACCATCAGCCGCTGCTCGCCGGCCATCTGAACGCCCATCCCGAAGGCCGCGCGGATCGCCATCAGCACGCCGAACAGCAGGAAGGCGAAGAAGATCGCGCCGATGGTGAAGATCGTCCGGAACTTCCGGCGCAGCAGATTGCGCCAGACGATCGGGAGAAACTTCATGCGGCCGCCTCCGACACGAGCGCACCCTTCTCCAGGTGGAGCGTGCGGGTCGCGCGCGCGGCCGCGTGCGGATCGTGCGTCACCATCACGATGGTCTTCTTGAATTCCGTGTTGAGCCGCACCAGCAGCCCCAGGATCTCCTCGCCGGACTTGCGATCGAGATCTCCGGTCGG
>JBOGIZ010000792.1:0-7657 GCA_050747805.1 Vicinamibacterales bacterium
CCCGCACGTTTGACGAGGTCTGTGAGTTGATCCGCGCCGCCCTCGCGCTCTTTCTGCCGGAGGAATGCACGAACTACGTCACGCATTGCGGCTACCCGGTTACTACATCGGATCAGAAAACGCTCTAACGGCCGCGCCCGAAGGGCCCGAACGCTTCCTTCTGAAATCCAGACGGCACGGCGAAGGTTGCGTCCGGGATGTTCTGCCGGCTGATGTCCGTCAGTTCCGTCGTGGACGTCACCTGATCGCTGCTGCCGAACTCGATGTGTCTGATCGGAATTCCGGTCACGCCGTCGGGGTTCATCGCGCCGATCGTGAAGATTTGATCCGCACGAGCCGGAACCAGTTTGTGAATGAAGTCTGACGTCTCGCGGGTGACGGAAAAATCGGCCGTCGTCAGGCCGAGCGCTGACGGATCGACCGTGCAGAGTTCGGCGACCTTCGCGCCGCCGCGGTAGCCTTCATACTTGTCGCAGGTCCATTTGCCGACGTGTCGGTGCCGGTCTTGCGATACGCGGTGGTCGCGGGCGCAGCGCCGGCGGCCGACATGCGGCCGCGTATCATCCTTGCATCTGGGCGCGCTGCTCGGGCGGGATGTTGGCCATCGCCTGATTCATCCGCAACATGGCATCGGATATCTGCGCGGCGAGGCGATCGACATCGGCCTTGGTGATACCTCCAGCGGGGCATTATCGGAGATCTCACCTGGGGACAAGAGGATCCGGATCGATCGGCGAATCGCGCCCGCGGATCGTGGGTTAGAATTCCCACCGTCATTTCCCATCGGCACGATGAGCCACATTCTCTTCATCGCCTCTGACTACAAACCAAGAATCGGCGGGATTGCGGCTTTTACCGACGGTCTGGCCAGGGGTTTGATCAGCTCAGGCCATGACGTGCAGGTGCTCGTCGTCGTACAACCGGATGAAAAAGAACGCATTGCTTTTTTGCAAGAATACGAGCCTTGGGCGGTCCCATTCGAGATGGTGCACGACAAGAGGCCGGAACAATGGATTGGCGACAAGCTGGTCGGGGCCTTGGAGATCGCTCGATGCGTGTCGCGACGTGCACGCCAGGGTTTGGGGAAAACACGAATATTCCGAAATTCATCAGCCGCGATTGCGCGCCTTGCGCAGTTTATCGAACCGAGAAAACCGCTCTCGGTTGTCTTCGGGCACTTGGACGAGAACCTGTACGCGCTGGCTCTCTTCTTGAAGGATAGGGATGTTCCCTACGGTGTGCTTGCTCACGATTTCGAAGTCTGTCGCCAGCCGTATCTGATTAACGATCGGATTAGAAGGGGAATGATGCTCGGCGGGGCGAGATGGATTGCGGCGAATTCCCGGCACACGAAAGGCCTGCTCGAGATGTGGCGGCTTTCCGAAGAGAAAATCATGATCGTCCATCCCCCCGTTTCGAACGAGTTGCTGCTGGCAGCAGCCACTTCATGCAGGAACCACGACGGCAGCACTTACAACTTGTCAACCATTTGCAGACTCGTCAAGCCCAAGGGTGTCGATATCGTGCTGCGAGCTCTCAAGCACTTGCACGACTCGGGAATTTCGTTTCGATATGTCGTGGCAGGCGAAGGCCCCGAGCGCAACAATCTCGAGAGGCTGGCTGAGGAACTGGGCGTACGACGGAGCGTCCATTTTGCCGGGTACGTTACAGAGCAAGAAAAATGCGCGTTGCTTGGATCGACCGATGTCTTTGTAATGCCGTCCCGGGTCCATCCTCGGGAATCACACGAGGGTTTCGGGCTGGTGTTCATTGAAGCGGCCGTTTTCGGTGCGCCGTCTGTCGGGTCGAATGCGGGAGGAATACCAGACGCAATCGTGGATGGCGAAACCGGACTCTTGGTGGCACCCGAATCGCCCGAGAGCCTCGCTCACGCGCTGACCTGGTTTCATCAGCATCCTGAAGAGCGGAAGCAAATGGGGCGGCGCGCAATGGAACGTGCCCAATCCAGATTTTCCCCAAAGGCCATCGCCGAGCAGTTCGAGCGCGAGATGGAACGGCGGTTGCCCTCACCTCCGCCCGCGCATTAGCGGCCGCCCGCTGCTCGGACGCGCTGGATCGACGCGATCAGGTCCTGTGCCTGTTGCCGCACCGACGCATCGTCGGCAAGCGTGCTGGCGGCCTGCGCCTGTTGCAGCGCCTGGTCGTACTGCTTCGTGCGTTCGAGGACTGTGGCGGCGCTGAGGCGGAAATATGCGTTGGACGGCTCCAGCGAAATCGCACGCAGGACCATCCCGGCGGCTTCGCCGTCGGCAAGAATCGACCGCGCCTCGCCGATCATGGAATACGCCGCGGCGTAGCGGTTGTTCAGCGCGATCGCCTTCATCAGCAGAGCCTCGACTTTCTGCAGCGTCGGGCGATCCGCGCTGCCGCTCCACGTCAGTTGCGCGAGTCGATAGTAGGCATACGAATCGGAAGCGCCGGCCTCGACGGCGTGCGCGTACGCGGCGGCCGCGTCGCCCTGCTTGCCGGCTCGGTCGAGCAGCAGACCTTCGGCGACCCAGCTGTCAGCCGCAGGACCGGCTTTGCGCGCGGCGTCGATCGCCGCACGAGCCTCGACGGGGCGCTCCATCGCGGCATGAAAAAGCGCACGCCGCGACTGTTCGTCGGCGGGCGATAGTGGACTGACGGCAAAACCTTCGCGTTTGACCGAGACGTCGACATTGAACTGACGGAAGCTGTAGAGGCTGCGCCGGATGTAGACGGCCAACGCGTCCTGAAGATCGTCGGGCGAGCCGAGCACCTCTCGGAAGGCAGCGGCGCCGTCCGTACCCTGTGCGACCAGTTTCATGAACGCATCGAGCTTCGACCAGCGAGCGCCGCCGTCTGCGAACATCAGGAAGTGGACCAAGGCCCACGACTCGGCGTCCAACCTTTCGCGGCCGTCGGGCGTCGTGTATTCCGGTGATTTGCGATCGATGGCGATGAGGCGCGCGATGGTGATCCGGGATTGCGTGTTCAGCCGCGTCAAGTACCACGGGATCGGCGGTCCGAGAAACAGCTTCTGGTCGCGGATGACGGTGTTGCTGACGACGCCGGCGAATCCGAGCCGGAACCACAGCGGCAGGCTGCGAGGCAGGCTCTGGTCCATGATGAGCGAGACGTACGCAAAATACGCCTGCTGGTACGGATTCAGGTCGCGATTGTCTTCCGTCTTCACGTCCGTTCGAATCGCCAGATAGTCCTGATCCGCGCCGCCGACCCACACCGACGCCGGGTGGATGGTGTTTTTCTGCTCCCAGTACTGCGGCGCCAGCGCCTTCATCGAGTTTTCATCCTTCACCGCAATGATGACGAGCGGTCGGTTCAAATCGACGTTCGCCCATGTCCAGAGCGCGCCGATGGCGCTGCGGATCTGTTCGAATTCCCACGCGATCGTCGCGGCCTCCCCCTGCGACGCGTTCGAGGTGATCGTGAAGTGCGGACTCTTGACTTCGATCCACTTGTCCGCGGCCGCGGCGGACGAGGCGCTGAGCAACGCCGTGACCACGCCGAGGACAATGACGGCGCCGGCGCGCTTTGACGTCGATGGCATGGGGCATCCTGCACCGGACAGGCGCGCGCGTCAACGCGGAATTCACCGCGTCAGGGCAGGATTTCACGATGTGTCAGATCCGCGCACCCAAGCGCGCCGACGATGAGGCCGCCGACCGCGCCGATCACGATCGCGAGCGCGCGATGCGTGCTGTGCGGCGACATTGCGGTGATGGGGAGTGCCCACGGAAATGCGTAAGCGATGGCTGTGACGCCGCGGGCACGAGCGCGAGCATGAGCACGACTGCGGCCGCTGCCAGGGAGATGCCGGCGAGAAAAGTCCGCCGGCGTCGGTCACCGCATTACCCGGCGCGCCGCGCCGGACCACGTGCGCCCTTGACGGCGATAAGCGCAGCGACGATGAAGAGAAGAAGACTCAGCGCCCAGGAGGCCGCGATCGTGCTGCCGAAGATGCCGTCCGATGCCCGTTCGAAAGACGGCGGATGCGGATCGATTCGCGAGCAGTCCCCAGCCAAGCGCGGCTGCGGCTATCACGACGATCGGTGCGGCCAGGGCGCGCGACGCCAGTTCCACGATGGGCGAGGGAGGCGCCTCGGTTCTCTCAATCGCCTGTTTCAGCGCGACCGCGCTTGCCGTCCCGCCGGCCGCGAGCAGCAGCGCGGTAACCAGCCCGAGGGGCCACCGCTGGCTCAGCGCCGGCCATGTCGAGGGCGCCGAACCCACGGCGATATCCCACGGTGTCGGCGCCCAATGCGTCCGCGCCGCGACAATGGATGCCCATCCGACGACGATCGCGAGCGCGCAGACAGGGACCATGAGCCGCGCGATGCGGTCGTATCGGCCGGTGGCAGCCGCGTCGCGCGTCATCTTCAGCGCCATTGGCGCCGCGGCGACCGCGGCGAGCGTCAGCGCGGCCAGCGATCCCCATGCGACGACGCTCCAGAGAAGGAAGAGGGCGCCGTGCGCCTTCATTGCGTCTGCCAGCGGTGTGTCGTCGATCGTCCAGTAGAGATTTACGCCGGCACACATCGCCAGGAGGCAGGCGTACATCGTCAAGGTCAGCCGCCGCTCGATTGTCATCGCAGACTCCAATCGTGTTCGAACGTGTTCGCGCAGGGCACCCGCCGCCACATTGACGATCGTCGCGCAACGAAGCGCTTCGTCCTCGAGCAGCACGATGAATTCGTCCCCGTACCGGCCGCGCCAGGTGCGTGGATAGAGCGATGCGAGCCGACGCGCGAGCCGCGGATTCATCGTGCCTCCACGCGGCGGAGCCCGGCCCGCACGAAGTGATTGAGCGTCGCGAGCCTTGCTTTGAGCATCCTGAGCCCGGCTGGCGTCAGCTTGTACGGATACCGCCGCTCGTCGGGCGGAAGCGGCTCAATGAGACCGTCCCGTTCCAGCCGCGTGATGGCCCCGTAGAGCGTTCCCGGGCCAAGCCGCGTGCCGGACATTTCGACGATGTCCTCGATCATCGAGTGGCCGTGCTTTGGACCGCCGGCCAGGCTGGCGAGTACCAGCAGCGGCGGGTCCGAAAAGTGACCGGGTTCGGGTCCAGGAGTTACTACGCTGCGCGAAGTACTACGTGACACGTAGTGATACTGCCACTCCAGCGGATCTGTGTCAACTCCCAGAAGGATCAACTCCCAATTCCGCAAGGCGCCTGGTTCCGCAACATGCCGCGAAACGGGGTCGGCTTGTGTAGTTGGGAGTTGGCAATCTGGGAATTCGACGCCGCGCGAGCGAGCGCCGCGAGCGAGCCACGCGGGCGGAGCGAGCCGGCGAAGCGGCGCGCGAGAACGCGTGTCGGGGAGTCCGAGGGACGACGCCCCTCGGATAAGAGATGGCGCGGCTACACGCGGAGCGAGGCGATGACCGATCGGTAATAGGACCGGATGGCGGCAAGCGCCTCGCGCAGGACGGCGGACGGCTCGTCGGCCCCCTGGTCGCGCAGGCGAATCAGCTGGTCCACGCTGAGATGCCCGACGCCGCTCTGCTGCAGACGACGAACGTACGGCGGATCGACGCCGTGGTCGCGCAGGCGGACGAGCGAGTCAACCGGCAGATCCTTGTAACCGAGCGCCGCCAACCCGTCCACGTATCTCGGATCGACGCCGTGATCGCGCAGGCGAATCAGCGAGTCGAGCGGCAGGTTCTTGTAACCGAGCGTTGCGAGGCCGCCGACGTAATCGGGATCGATGCCGTGATCGCGGAGGCGGACGAGCGAATCGAGGGGCAGGTTCTTGTAGCCGAAGCTGGCGAGTCCGCCCGCGTATTGCGAGTCGATGCCGTGATCCCGCGCCTCGATCAGCGCGTCGAACGGCAGGCTGCCGTAGCCGAGGGCCGCCATCGCCTGCACGAACCGCGGGTCGACACCGTGGTCACGCGCGCGCAGCAGGTCGGTCATCGACAGGCCCTTGTAGCCTGCGGCGGCCATATCGCTCGCGTACATCGGATCGACGCCGTGATCGCGCGCCTTGACGAGCTGATCGATCGTCAGCGATCCGAATCCCGCTTCGCGCATGCCCTTGACGTACTCGGGGTCCACGCCGTGATCGCGCAGGCGCACGAGATCGTCGGCCGTGAAATTCTTGAAGCCGTACGACGCCATGCCGCGGACGTAGTCCGGGTCGACGCCGTGATCGCGCATCCGGATGAGCGGCTCGAGCGTCCCGAGCTTGTAGCCGAGCGCCGCCATCGCCTTGACGTAGTCGAGGCTGAGGCCGTGCGTCGCCGCGCGCACCAGGGTCTCGGTGTCGGGAATGGCGTAGCCTTCGGACTTCAGCCCTTCGAGATACGACGTCCCGACATCCTCCATCGCCAGCTCGTATTGCTGCGACGCCGTCGGCGCGCCCAGCCCGTACTTCGCCAGCGCGGACGCGAACGCCGGATCCGGCTCGAAGCGATACGTGCCGGCGCACATTTGATCGCGGCAGTTGCCGTCAAAGGTGAAGGTGCCCGCCTCGCGCCGGCTCTCGAAGTGGACGGTGCCGTCGACGATGCGCCCGTCGCGCACGGCGGCGGTCATGTGGACATCGGTCAGACCCTCAAACCGCGAGATCGGCACGCGCGTGCTGTTCGAGGAATGCGCCGTTCGCAGCGACACTTGAACCATGCCGGGCTCTCGCGACAGGCGCAGCTCCCACGTGCCGGTGTAATCGCTCGTGGTGAACCCGCCGCGGTCCTGCGCGACCGTCTCCATCGTCTTCGACGCCTTCATCTCGGTCTTCATCTCGCTCTTTATCTCGGTCTTCGTCGGCGCGGCGTCGATCGAGGCGGTGCTCGCCGCGGCGACGGCGTGCTGGTCTTTCTGATACGTGACGATGTCGGCGCGCAGCGACGCCATCGGCAGCAGCAGCGCCGCCGAGACGCCGGCGGCGGCGAACTGCCGTCCACGCCGCAGCGCTCGGCGGTTGCGCGCATCGTCCATCACCGCCAGCAGCCGGCTTTCGAGCTGCCGCGCGCGCGCCATCCCGAGCGCAGTGGCGGGCGCCGGCGTACCGCGAAAGGCGTGCGCGATTTCGAGCAGATGATCGGCGTACTCGCGCGGAGCCGTTCCCATCGCGAGCACCCGGTCGTCGCAGGCGAGCTCGCGCTCGACCCGCAGCCGTCGCGCGGTCCACCACACGCCCGGATGCGGCCAGTACAGCGCACAGGCGAGCGCCGCGAGCCGCTGCGCGAGACAATCCGCCCGCGCCACGTGCGCCAGCTCGTGGACGAGCACCGCGCGACGCCGATCGTCGGACCAGCGCTCGGCGGCCGCGGGCAGCACGATCGTCGGCTGGCGAGTGCCGAACGTGAACGGCATCACTTCGTCCTCGGTTCGCAGGAGACGCACCTGGCGCTCGATGCCCATCTGCCGCGCCGAGGCGCCGACGCTGCCGAGCCACTCCGGATCGTCGACCACGCGCGCGCGGCGCGCGGCGCGCGACAGCGCGAGCTGCTCGGCCGCGAGTCGTGCGAGCAGCAGCACGACGCCGGCTGAATAGATCGCGAACGCGAAGGCGAGCGGATCGAACGCGCGCCGCGCCGGAACAGCCACTCCCGCGGCCCTCATCGAGAGGGAAGCGAGCGGCGCGGCAGGCACGGCAGGCGCGTCGACCGTGGGCGCGCGATCGAGAGCGGGCGCCGCGGCGCCGGCCGT
>JBOGIZ010000793.1:0-16121 GCA_050747805.1 Vicinamibacterales bacterium
GTCCCTGTGGGCGCGCGCTGGCGCGTGAAAGCGATCACCGCGCCGCTCGTGACGTCGTCGGCCGTTGCGAACCGGTTCCCGAACCTGATCGTCGACGACGGCGCGAAGACGGTGTTTCAGGTCGGCACGGACCAGGCGCAGACGGCGAGCACGACGACGACGTACAGCATCGCCGAGGGGATCGGGCTGGAGGGGAACTCCGACAACGTCGTACTTGGGACTCTTCCGGTCGATCTCCGGTTGCCGGCGGGGTTCCGGCTCCGGTCGCTGACGACGGCTCTTGACGCGGGGGACAATTGGGGCGCGCCACAGATCCTCGTCGAAGAGTGGATCGAGCCGTAAGGCAATTCGGAGCGACCATGCTCCATCTGCTGCACGCGCTCGTCATGGTCCCCGTGCTGATCACGGCGGTAGTGGTGTTGCTGGTGCTGATCTCGCTCGGCTGGCTCATGGGCGCCGACGACGACGACTACGGAGGCGACAGATGACAAATGTGTTCGGCGTGATTATCAAGGCGCTCGGCGCGGTGATCGGCATGGCCCCGGTCCTCATGGGCCTCTCGTCCCTGCACGGCGACACGCCGCAGCAGCAGCAAGACACCATCGTGAGCGCCGCGACGGCGGTGCTCGACGAGGTGGAAAACCTCTCCGGCAAGTCGTTCGCGGCCGACGCGGACGTGCAGGCCGCGACGCGCGACGTCGTCGACGCCGTGCAGCGGTTCCACACGATCGTGACCGCGAAGGCCAAAGCCGCCGCGGCGCCGGCGACGAAGTAGCGCGCGCGGCGGCGATGGACTACACGCCCGGGCCGATCGATCCGGTCGACCCCGCGCAGACGTTCCAGGCGCGCACGTTCGCCGGCACGTACACGGGGCTCGTCGCGGGCACGCTGAGCGACCTCGGCGGCGCCGGCGGCGCGGTCGACGACGCGCGCGGCACGATCGCCGACGCGGCGGGCGTCGATACATCGGTCGATCTCGCGCCGATCGAAGCCGACCTCGCGGCGTCGCAGGACGCCGACGATGCGGACCTCACCGCGCTGCAGCTCGACGACGTCGCCGCGGCGACCGATGGCGCCGGTCCCGCGATCGATGCGGGCCTCTCCGCGTCGGGCGCGGCGAGCGACGCGCACAACGCGCTCTCGCCGCAGATCGACGACGGCGCCGCGGAGATTCCGCCGACACAAGTCCCGCTCGGCCCGGGCGACACCGACACCCCCGGCGATTGGGATACGAAGCCGCCACAGGAGCACTAGACCGATGGACCCGCAGACCGTTCTCACGCTCAGCACGCAGCAGACGACGATCTTTCAGCCCGGAGGCGGCACACAGAGCGTCATTCGGACGCGCTGGATGTACGGGCCGAAGCACGGCCCCTACGTGACCGACATTCCGGCCGATTCGTTCTCCGCGCAGGCGCTCGCCACCGCGCAGGCGAAAATCATCAACGAGCTCAAGCTCCTCCCGTAGGCTGAGGCGCATCCATGTGGGGCCTCGTCGTCGGACTCATCGGAACGATTTGGGACGGGATCAGCACGGCCGCGGCCGCGTCCGTCACCGTGCTGTGGGGCATCGTGACGACGATGGGCGCGACGCTCGCCGCGCTCGGCGCGTCGCTCTGGAAAGTCGCGGGCGACCTGTGGGGCTTTATTCGGCCGGCGTGGGACTCGGTGATCAAGCCGCTCGTCGACGACGTCGGGAAAGCCGTGTGGAGCACGCTCAAATCGCTCTACACCGACGTGCTCAAACCCGCGTGGGACAAACTGAACTCGCTCGTCACGAAGCTGCACGGATGGCTCGCGACGAAGTTCGCGCCGATCCTGAAGTGGTTGAACACCGCGCGCGCGTACATCCAGAATATTTACGACAAGGTCGTCAAGCCGATCCTGGCCGTGATCGACGTCGCCAAGCAGGGCCTCGCGCTGCTCGGCGACCTCGGCGTGCAGTGGGCCAAGCAACTCGAAGCGGACCTCGCACAGATCGAGGCCGATATCGAGTTGCCATTTCAGTACGCGCTCTCGAAGCTGAACGAAGTCCTCGGCTGGGTCAACAAGATCGTCGACCTGGACGGGCTGTTCCAGCGGCTCGTGCTGCTCAATTCGCTCGTGCGCGACTGCGAAGGGCAGCTCCGCATCCTGCACAACCTCCGCCTCAGCGATCTCACCCCCGGCGACGCGACCGCCTCCGCGGCCGCGCAGCACGGCAAGAAGCTTAGCGCTACACAACAGGACGTGATCGACGCGATCACCACGGGAGGCGGCGCGGACGGCCCGCTGACCGATGAAATGGCGCAGACGTGGCTGACCGGGTTACAGGACGCGCTCGGTTAAGCCTGACGGCGCCGCGCGAGTTCGAGCTCGCGCACCTCGTCGCGGCCGCCGCGGTTTGCGTGTTCGATCGCGTCCGCGATGCGTTCGAGCTGGGTCGCTTGGCGCCGAAGACTCCGGGCGCCGGAGAACAACAACCACGGCAGGCTGATCACGTAGACGAACCCGCCGATCGCGATCAGGGCGAATCCGCCCACACCGATCAAGCCGGCAAGCACGGTGGATGCGTTGGCCATAATGTCTCCGTTGGGGTAGCTCTTCCATTGTAGCGCACATGGCCGATCCAGACCCCTACCAGACCCCCATCCCGTACGACCAGATCGGGGAGCAAATCGCGACGGGCATGCTGCGCCTCATCAGCGCCTCCGGGATTCAGAAGACGATTGTCTCGTCGCTGACCGAATCAAAGGGCGCGGTATGGGCCACGATCCTAAAGCTGATCGGCGAGATCCCCGTACTGTTCGGCAAGGCGTTGGCCGGACTTGAGGAGACCGGCGCGCCTTTCGTCGCTGAAATCGCCGCGCCGACGATCGATGCGCTGTTTGGCACATCGATCGGCCCCGGCGCCTTTACCGGGAAAATGAACGCGGACTCGGCGTGCGCCGCGGGCGAACAGATTGCGGGCGCGATCGTCAAGGCGTTCTCGCCCACGGCCGCCGGCGCTCTGTCGCCGGGACCCGAGGGGGCGCAGCGCGTCGCGGGCGCCGCGATCGGCGCGACGCTCGGCGGCACGTTCAACGCGCTCATCGTCGAGATCCTCACGCAGTGGATCCCAGAGGACCTGTTTCACGTCGACTCGCTGGCGCGGCTCCCCGAGGACGTGCTGCACTCGATGGGTCTCGGGCGCCTCGTGCGGCAGGTGCTCGCCCCGCTCGTGAAGGTTGGCGCCGCGGACCCGATGCTCTGGCACGTCAATAAGTTGTACGCGCCGACGCTGCTCCCGGCGGAAACGGCCGTGCGCGCCATCATCGCGGCGACCGACGACGACAGCGCGTTCCGGGAAGATCTCGCGCGACTCGGCTACAGCGAGGACCGCATCACGACGATGATGCAGTACGCGTCGAAGTTCCGCTCCGTGGCCGACGCGTATTTCATGGTGCAGATCGGCCAGTGGGACGAGGGGATCGCGACGCAGCATCTCCGCGACGCCGGCTACGACGTGCTCGGGGCGCAAGACGAGCTCGATCTGCAGAAGTTCCGCCGGATCGACACGTACGAGCGCGGGCTGGCGACGGCGGCGATCGCGGCGTATGCCCGCGGCGCGATCGACGACGGCGCGCTCGACACGTACGCCCGCGGCTCGACGTTCGACGCGCTCGAAACGGCGCAAGTGAAAGAGGCGGCGGCGGCGCATCGCATCTTCGCGACGCGGCAGCTCTCCGCGACGCAGGCCGAGCAATGCGTCCTCGCCGGCGTGCTCGCCGTCGAAGACTACACGGCCGCCCTCGCGCGCGAGAACTACGCGCCCGACGCCGTCGACGCGCTCGAACTCCTGATCCGCGTCAAGGTCGACGCGCAGACCGCGAGGGACAAGACCACGGCCGCGGCCGCCGCGGCGAAGGCGGACCAGGCCGCCGCGAAGCAGGCCGCCGCGGCCGCCAAAGCCGACGCGACGGCGAAGGCCGCGGCGCTCAAACAGCTCGGCCCGCTCGGCGCCCTCGCGACGGCGTTTATCCAGGGCCTCATCCCGATCGAGCGCTACAACGAAGTCGCCGCCGCGCACTACGACGCCGACACCGTCGCGATCCTCGACGCCGAGCTGCAGACGAAGGCCGCGGCGTACGCGGCGACACACGCGGCGGCGGGCGCCGCGACGACGGCGGCCGCGGCGAAGGGCCTCTCGATCGGCGCGTTGAACGCCGCCGTGTTGGCGGGCGTGCTGACGGTCGATCAGTTCCGCAGTCGGCTCGTGACGAACGGGTTGCCCTCCGATAGCGTCGACGTGCTCACCGCGACGATCGCCGCGAAGCTCGCCAACACGCAGGCCGCGCAAGCGATCCGCGCCCAGGCGCAGCAGCGCGCCGCAAACCGCGGCGTGAGTCTCACGCAGGCCGAATCGCTCGTGCGCGGCGGGCATTGGACGATGGCGCAGTACAACGCCGTCCTCGCGGCGCTCAACTACGACGCCGGATCGATCGCGTCGCTCGACGAGCTGCTGCAGGACAAGATCGACAAGGACGCCGCCGCGTCGACGATCCGGGCGGCGCCGTCGCCGAGCGGCGCCGCGAAGGGGCTCACCGCGTCGCAGTTCCTGCAGGCGGTTGTGCTCCAGGCGAAGACGATCGACCAGTACGAAACGTTTCTCACGAACGCCGGATATAGCGCCGACGCTGTGTCGACCCTCATCGCGGAGGCAACCGACAAGCTCGACGCGGCGAATGTCGCGCGGTCCAACCGACAGGCGGCGGGAACAGGTGCCGTGGATGCCACTTTGGCCCCGCTCGCCGACGTCACGCGGGCCGCGCGACTCGGTCTGATCACGCAGGACGCGTACAACGCGCGCTTTCAGGCCGCGGGCTACTCCGCCGCGGATATCGCGATGGAGGACGATTTGCTTGTGCAGGAGATTGCGGCGAGTCGCGCCGCATCCACCGCAGCGGCGGGGACGCCGACCACGGCGACACAAACCCTCTCGCTGGCGCAATTGGCGACGCTCGTCAAGGACGGACAGGCGACGCTCGACCAGTACACCGCGCGCGCGATCGCGCTCGGGTACGGCGCCGACGATGTAACCATGCTGACAAATCTGCTCGCCGACCAGGCCGCGGCCGCGCAAGCCGCGAAGGCGCGGCACGCTGTCATCCTCGCGCGCACGGCGACGAAGCATCCGAGCCTCGCGGACATGGAAAAGGCCGTCGTGAACAGCATCCAGACGATGGACGACTACAACGCGTACCTGACGGCCGCCGGCTACGGCGACGCGGACGTGCAGATCCTCGATGCGCTGCTGCAACTGAAGATCGACGCGGCGGCCGCGAAGGCGGGCGGGTAGTGTCCCCCATGACGATCGACCAGGTCGCCCTCGCAACCGTCCTCGTCGCCCTCTGCGGCGTCGTCTTTCACGCCGGCCGGATGGCCGAGCGTGTGACGCAGGCCCGCGCGGATATCGATGCGATCTGGAACGCGATCCGCGCGCAGAACACGAAGCTGGATCACCTCACGGAGCTCGTGAACCAACTCGGCCCGCCGCGATGAACATCCCTCCCGGCGCCGTCGTGTACGTGCCGAGCGCGCAGTTCACGCTGATCGCGCCGGCGGGGTTTCGACTGCTCGCCGCCATCGAACGCGCGGCGCGCGCGCTCGGCTACAACGTCACGATTACCTCCGCGTGCGACGGCACGCACTCGGGCGCGAACGATCCGCATCATCGCGGCTGCGCGTACGACGTCCGCACGCACAACCTCGTCGACGAGCAAAAGACCGTACTGCTGCAGACGATCGTCGACGACTGCCGCGACGCTGACGAAGGGCCATCGGTGCCCCTCTCGACGCTCGCCCACTCGCTCGCCTCGCGCCGGTTCTTTGGTTTCGTCGAAGACTTCGGCACGGCCAACGAGCACATTCATGTGCAGTTGCGGCAAGGCCGGACGTACCCTGTGTAGATGCCGCCGTTTCTAGCGCGCTGTCGCGCCGCCGTCGACGTCGCGTGCGCGCACTGCCTGATTCTCGTCTCGCGCGCGATCGCCTCCGTGTGGCGCTATATGAAGATCCGGCGTCGCTGACGGCGCCCGCGCTGCAGCCCCGTCTTTCGCGCCCGCGCGCAGCGATCGCTACAGACGCGGCGCCGGTCCTCGGGGATCGCGCCGCCGCAGACCTTGCACGGACGCACCGCCCCCGCCGTACTCGAGAAAACCGCGCTCGACGTGTGCTGTTTCAGCACACCGGGCTCGAGTAGGCCGGAGCTCGTCGGCGCCGACGCGCTAGGATTGCCCATATCGCGCTAATGCCTCAGGGGGCGCACCTACCCCCTACCCAGCTCGCCCAACACCTTGCCCGCGCGGCCAGAATCGGCCGGCCGGCCGATTTGCGAGGCCACGGTTACGAGGCTCGGGATCCCCCCGGACACCTCCAGCGCGGCCCTGAGCCGGTCCACCGCCTCCGCCTCCGCGCGGGCCGCGTCCTGGCTGACGCCGGCGTAGTAAACCTCGAACTGGATGCGGATCCGCCGGTACGGCTGCGCGGGATCGAGCGGCAGATCTCCCGGGCACGCGTGCTGATCGCACAGCGCCACAGGACCGATCGCCCCGGGGACCTGACGGTGCCACCGGGCGGGGCGTCCACAGTACGCGCTGACCGAACCGACCAGGCGAGAACTGCAACGGGCGATCGGATTCACTCCGAAGATCGGCTCGTCAGACATCGCGCGGGCCCGTCGCAGGTTTTGGTGCGTGTTTTTCGGGGCGCGATCGCGGCTCCCGCGGCCCTGTGCGGCGACCAAGGACACCGCACGGGTTGCCGTCGCAAACGTCGAAACCCTCTGGATAGGGACTCGTCGAAGAGCGCGGATCGATCGCGAGTTGCGCGGGCGAGATCTCCGGGTGTACGGTTGACTCATGCCGGATCTCATCGGCCTCGTCGCCCGCGATCGGTGGACAGTCGTCATGGACGGCGACCATCGACGACTCACGCTGACGCTCGTCGATGAAGCCGACAGCTCGCACCGCTTCGTAGTGCCATTCGACGCGGTTCCCGCGCTCCGCGACGCGCTCACCGACGTGATCGCCCATCGCCCCGAGCTCTTCCCCCTCACGCACACCCGCCGCGTCGACGGCTGAGCGCGCGGCCGCTCGCCGCTTCGCCGCGGCGGCCCGCCGTTCGCGCATGTAGAGCGCGCGTTGGCGCAGCACGAGATCCGCCACCTGGAGCGCGCGCAGCATCGCCGCGCACCAGCCCTCGCAGTACGCGTCGAACGGGTGCAGCTCGGGCGCGATCGGGTGCTCAGGTTTCGGCCGGCGCATCGACAGACGGAACAGCGCTGTCAGCAGCTCCTGCACCGCTGACGGCCTCGGGATAGATGTAAATGTCGACGCCGTGGGCGTCGAGCGCGTAGCGCGTGTCCAGGTCGCACGATCGACCGATGGCGACGAGTTTCGGACGTCGGGCATTGGGATTGTCTCTCTGCCACAGGAGGGCGTACGCGTGGAGCTGGCCGAGCGCGGCGGGCACGAGGCGGTACTTAATCTCGAACAGCCAGGGTTGCGGCCCTTGCCACAGCAGCATGTCGATCCGTTTTTGCGAGCTGTACTTCGTAGTCTTTTGGATGCCCGGGTCATGCGTCGGATCGACCGGCGTCCCTTCGCCGACTCGGACGCTAAACGCGAAGCGATCGAACTCCGCCCCGTGTGCGTGCAGGTAGTCGAGAATGATCGCCGATTCTCGATTCGTCTTTTCGGGAAAGAACGTCTGCACCAATAGCAGGCCGAGATCCGCCGACGTGAACACCTCGCCGGATTGCATCAGTGTTTGTCCGACAGACGCAGGCCCGGGACCGGCAGTACCGTGCGCGCGGCGCGCTCCGCGGCGACGGCGTTCGCGCGGCTGTTCGCGATGGCGACCGCGATATTGAGAATGTCCGGCGCGTTGCACTTCGTATCGAAGGCGCCGATCGCCTCATCGCGCACTGTCTTCAGCCACGCGTCGAGGTTGAGAAGAAACTCAGCGCGATTCACGAGTCCTCCGGCGATCCGTTCGCAGCGTCGCGAGTGCCTTCGCGCCGAGCCACGCCCAACTCATCCCGATCAGCACGAGGACGCCGCCGACGAAGACACCGGCGGCGTCGCTCAACACGTCGACTCCCATCGGCCTACCCTCCCGCGCGCGGCGCCGGCGGCGTCGGGCGCGCTTTCACATCGCGCGGCAGACGCGCGACGATCGATCCGTCCGGCAGTTGCACGTCGACGCGCGCCCCGCCTTTCGACGTGTACGGCGCGCCGGCCACAACCGTGCCCTCTTTCCCCGTCACCACGTCGAACACGGGCGTTCCGATCAGGAACGGCAGACCGACGCCGGCGCGCAGCGCGCTCGGCGGGCGTTGATTCGCCGCGAGATCGGATCGCTGCGCGGCGACCGTCGCCTTGCGAGCGCTGAGCGTCTTCGTCACGTCGTCGGACGTCACCCGCTCACCCGCGCCATGCGCGCCTCGATCGCGTTCAGCGCGTCGCGCTCGGCCCTCACGGTCTGGTGCAAGTCGTCGATCGCGTGCTCGATCCGCCCCAGCGCCCGCAGCAGCGCGTCCAGTTGCGATCCAGGGTCCGCGTCCGGTTCCGTTTTGAGCTGTCGATGCTTCGCCATGTCGCGCGCCTACTCTTTCTCCCAGGGCAACGGCGGCACCTGGTCAAACGGGTCCTTCGCGTCGGCGCCGGAGAGCGCCTTGACGTTCTTTCGCACGAGTCGAATCTCCGCGTTCACGGCGCGCAGGTCCTTCGTCACCGCGCGCCGCCGCGTGAGGAGGCGCTGCAACCGCTTCGCTTCCGCGATTAACTGGCTCGCGTTAGTCGGCATCGCGCCTCCCGCGGTCCGCGCTCGTACTGATTCAGTCGCGTGCGCCACTTCTCCCCGATCGCGTCGCCGCTGAAGAGATCGAGCTGGCCCATCGCAAACGTAAAGTCGAAGAGCGACACCACACTGCCGGTCTGGCCCGTGTCCGCGCGCCACTCCTTCGATCGCTCCCATCCGCCTCGGCCGCAAAACAGGCCGAGGCACCAGCAGTGCAATTGCCCGCGCGCGTCTCTCGCCGCCGACGCCCCACAGACCCGCGTCGCCATCAGGCCGGCTCCCCGACGAGCTCGCCCGCCGGCTCGTCGACAGGCTTTGGGAGCTGCGCGATCTGGATCTGCAATTTGTCGATGCGTGCCTGTAGCGCGCGATGGCGCTCCGCGTCGACGACGATCAGGCCGCGCTGCGCGGCGATGGCGTCGAGCGATTGCAAGATCGCCGCGTCCGCCGACGCGACGCTGCGCGCGAGTCGCCGCGCCTCGTCGTTCAGTTCGCGCTGTGTCCTCCGCTGACGCTTCAACGCCGCCAACTCCGCGCGCTTGGGATCGATCGCGGGCGTCTTCCCTCCCGCGCGTTTTGTCGGTCGACCGTGTGACTTGGGCATGGTGGATGCTCCTGTGAAGAGACGCGCGCCCTACGCGCGCGCTGTCGTGTCCTCCGCCAACGCGGGGAACTGATCGAGTAGTTCACTGACGAGCGCGGCCGCCTCGTCGTTCGTGCGCGGCCGCCGGACGTATAAATGCCGTTCGCGCAGCATCAGCAGCGCGGGCCGTAGATGCGACTGCACGCAATAGCGGTGGAATTGGATCGGGATCATGCTCGCCATGTCGTGCGCGCCGTCGCAGGCGCCACAGGTGAAGTACTCCGCCACTGGCGGCGGCGGCGCCGGCGGCGCGACGTCGAGCGCGGCGCCGTCGTTCGTCGCCGGCGCGTGAACGCGTTTGTAGTCGAGTACCCAGGACTGTGCGATCGCGACGGTCGCCCCATTCGTCACGGCGAGCTCTAGATACATCCGGCGGTACTTCTCGCTGCCGATCCGATTGAGCTGCTGCGCGACGCCGATCGTGATCTCGTTCCGTGCCAGCGCGCCGAAGATCTCCGCATCGCCGTGTAAGAGTGAAAGGCGCCCTTCGACATACGCGCGCGTCGTGCCCGTGCGCGCTGCGACGCCGTCGGTCCCTTCGGCCTGGTGTCGCTCGAACAGCTCCGCGAACCAGATCGCTTCGTCCGTGACGCTGAGATCTTCGCGGAGCGCATTTTCAGAGAACTGGATCGCTTCCATGCCGTCGACGCGCGACGGATACACGAGACACGGCACGGCGACGACTCCCGCGCGCCGCGCGGAGATCGTCCGACGGTGCCCCGCGACGACGCCGAAGCGATCGCCCTCACGGAAGACGACAAGCACGGACGTAAACCCGTGTACGCGCATGTCGGCGGCGAGTTGATTGAGTTTTTCTTCATCCATCGCCGTGCGCGATGGCAGCTCTGGCTCGTCGATCAGCCCGATCGGGATCTCGCGCAGCTCGGGACGGACCGCGCCGACGTTCACGCCGTCGCCTCGCCTTCCCGATCGGGCAGCGGCCCGGAGTACGTCAGCGCGTTCATGTCTTCCGGGACCGCGCGCCGGATCTCGAGTGTCCCGCGGAGCGTCACTTCGACGACCACAAGATCTCCGGGCCGCAGTCGGAGGTAATCGATCATCCGCGGGGCCATCGACACGTGCAGCGAATTGCCGTGTCGGGAAATGCGTCGCAGTTCTCGCATTGGTTCACGCTCCCCCTCTTGCCCACAGCGTGCGTACGTATGGCCGCGTACTAACGCGCACCAGCGATTTACCAGCGCGCCGCGCGCGACAATCGCGCCGACGCCGCTCGGCTCTTATCCGTACGGCTGTACTTGCCTTAGGAATCGATCAGGAAGAAGAAGGAGCTGTGGAAATGTGAAGATCGCCCCGCACGCGCGGATCGGTTGTCACTCCCACGCTCATTATCAGAACCACCGCAAATACCCAAAAGAACCCGCCTGTGGAAACTCCGCGCATGGCACTTGAGGCTGGTTTGCCCGCCGCCTCGGATCCGGCCGGCCTCACTCGACCTGGCGGCCGCCTGCGCCGATTCCGGCCGAACCCACTGGTGCACCGGCCCCAACTCCCATCCCGACCTGAACCAACCGTGAACCGGAAGGTTGCGAACCAGCCCCGAACCACGAACCGACCCTGCACCGGAAACTGTGAGCCAGCCCCGAACCCGCGAACCGACCCTGAACCAGGCTCTCCAAACCACCCTCGAACCCCGGAACCACCCGAACGCGCAACCCCGAACCGACGCCCGCACTCCGCCCCCGCACTCCGCCCCCGAACCCCGCCCCCCGAATCCCGCACAATCCGCTATCCTGATGCCACCCGTGTTCAAGACCCTCGACCGGTACGTCATCCGCGAGATCCTGCCGCCGATGTTCCTGTCGCTGCTCGTCTTCACCTTCATCCTCGAGCTGCCGCCCGTGATGGAGCAACTCGAGTCACTGGTGGCCAAGGGCGTCTCTTGGAGCATCGCCGGCCAGATTCTGCTGACGCTGATTCCGCAGGCGCTGGGCCTGACGATCCCGATGTCGGTGCTCGTCGGACTGCTCATCGGGCTCGGCCGGATGTCGGGTGACCGCGAGGCGGTCGCGCTGCTCGCGTGCGGCGTCAGTCCATATCGCTTGCTGCGCCCGGTCCTGCTCGTGGCGTTCGTCGCCGCGGCCGCCAACCTCTATGTGATGATTTGGGCGATCCCCAACGCGAATCAGGCGTTCCGCAACACCATCTTCAAGGTCGTCTCGAAGCGCGTCGAAAACGACGTCAAGCCGCAGGTGTTTTTCCAGGAGTTTCCGGGACTCGTGCTGTACGCCCGCGACATCCCGCGCGATGGCTCTGGCTGGAAAGACGTGCTCGTCGCCGACACCAAGGATCCGAACGCGGTGAAGCTGTACATGGCCGCGCACGGCACGCTGTCGATCGATCCCGTCAAGCAGACGGTCGCGCTGATTCTTCGCGACGGCATGCGCTACGCGAACAGCGGACCGGACGGCCACCAGATCGAGACCTACGGGTTCCCGGGTGAGCTCAGGGTCCAGCTCGACCCGCAGACCGTTTTTCCGCGCATCGAGAGCGGCCTCCAGCGCGGCGACCGCGAAATGACCATCGCGCAGCTCCGCCAGCGGGCGGCGGACAAGGCGGCGCACGGCCTCCCGATCCACGAGGAGATCATCTTCATCCAGCAGAAGTTCTCGTTCCCCGCCGCCTGCTTCGTGTTCGTGCTCATCGGCCTCGCGCTCGGCCTGACGGTCGCCCGCGACGGCAAACTCGCGGGCTTCGTCGTCGGCATCGGCGTGATCTTCGTGTATTACGTGCTGCTCTACGTTTCCGACGCGGTGACGCTCGGCTACTACGCGAGCGCGGGGGCCCGCGGCACGCACCTGCTCGCCGAGATGACGCGATGGGTGCCGAATATCGTGCTGTTCGCGTTTGGCGTGTTCGCGCTCATCTGGCGCGCGCGATGGGCCGAGGGCCGCGTGCCTTTCAGGAGCGTCGTGCGCCTGACGACCGCGGCGGCCGCGTGGATCAATACCCGGCGCGAGCGGACCCGTGCGGCAGCTACAACCGGATCGCCGGGCGCGGCCGGGCCCGCCCCCGCCGCCAGCGGAGGCCGCATCGTCCTGGTGGTGCGGCTTCCCCGCACCTGGTGGACGATTCCCACGATCCTCGATCGCTACGTCAGCCGGATCTATCTGCGCACGGCAGCACTCTCGTGCGTCGCGCTGCTCGGAATTTTCTACATCTCGAATTTCATCGATCGATCCGACAAGCTTTTCAAAGGGCAGGCGACGGGTGCCATGATGGTCAGGCTGCTCGCGCTGATGACGCCGCAGTTCGTGTATTACGTGATCCCGATCGCGACGCTCCTGAGTGTGCTGGTCACGTTGGCGTCGCTCAATCGCACGAGCGAATTGTCGGTCATGAAAGCGTGCGGGATCAGCCTGTATCGAATCGCCGCGCCGCTGCTGCTCCTGTCGGTCGTCTGGAGCGGCGTGCTGTACGGGCTGGAGCAGCAGATCATGGCACGCGCGAACGAACATGCGGCGGACCTTGACGCGGAGATTCGCGGGCGGCCGCGCCTATCGAATCCGCTTGGGCGGCAATGGCTCGTCGCGAAGAACGGCGACGTCTATCACTATTCATACTTCGACCCAGCGCGAAAATCGCTGGCGAATCTCGCCGTATATCGTCCGGAAGCCGGCCGATGGCAGCTTGCGAGCGAGCTCTATACGGCCCACGCCGCGTACGCGGACGGCCGATGGACCAGCGCGAGCGGCTGGCAGCAGGACTTCGACGCATCGGCAACGTCGTGGATGTCATTCACCGGACGAACGCTTCCTCTCGAGCCACCCGATTACTTCGGCACCGAGGCGCCGAACCCCGATCTGATGACGGTTCCCCAGTTGCGGCGCTACGTCGACGAGTTGTCGGCGAGCGGCTTCAACGCGGCACCCCTGAGGGTGGAACTGGAGAAGAAACTGGCGTTTCCGTGCGTCACGATGGTGATGACGCTGCTGGCGATTCCGTTCGGCCTCACGATGGGCAAGCGCGGAACCCTCTACGGCATCGGCATCGCCATCGTCCTCGCGATGTCGTACTGGGTGGTCGGAAACGCCTTCGCGGCCATCGGCCGGTCGGGTCTGCTTGGGCCGATCCTCGCGGGCTGGGCGCCGAACGTCATCGCCGCCGGCAGCGCCGCCTACCTGCTGCTCACTGCGCGGACTTGACGCCGTCAACACCCAATTCCGCAACTCCCAACTTCGCAAGACGCTCGGAACGAGTCAGACGACCGCTCCGGTCTCCTTGGGTAATTCGGCGTTGGCTCTTTGGACGTTTACTTGGGCGTGATGTCGTCGAGGGCGCGCCGGAGATCCGCAGCCAGCAGGCCATGGCGGAAGGCCTCACGCAGCGCGCGCTCCACTATCTGGCGGGCGATGACCGGGGATTTCTGCCGCGCGTCGCGCGGGCGACTGGCAACGAACGCGCCCAGACCGCGGCGCATCTCGACGACGCCCTCCTGGTAGAGCGTGCGAAACGCGTGCTGCACGGTGTTGGGATTCAGTTTCAGATCGGTCGCGAGCTGTCGCGTACCTGGCAGGCTGTCGCCTGGCTGAAGAATGCCGACCGCGATCGCACGAGTGATCTCATCGGCGATTTGGCGGTAGACGGGTCGAGGATCATCGGGGTGCAGCTCGATGAGCATCGTTTCATCCGAGTCCCCTGCACGCGTCCTCGCCCGCCGCTTCGCCGGCGCTCTCCGGCCGCGTGGCTTGTTCGCGCGCTCGATCGCGCAGCTCCATAGAGCATTAGTATACTACAGCACTAGTGATCTATTTCAATAGTTCACTCCCGAGGACGCGGAGAACGCCGGACGAACCGGGAAGGGCGTTCGTCAAATCGATCGCGACCAGCAGCGACCGGACGGCGCCCGGTTCGAGCGGAGCGCCGCTCCCCCGCCCCACTGGGCGGAAGGACTCGAGCGCGGCGTCGATCGTCACGCCGCGAGGATCCACGTAGAACGATCGTCCCCACCGCGAGCCGTCCGCCGTTCGCACCTGGACCAACACGCGCATGGGGCGTGCGCTCGAGAGCCCGAGCCGCACGGCACGAAGGGACGCGCCGGAAAGATCGGTCGCCAGAGCGACGAACTGGTCGTGCCGGGCCCCTCCCCCGAGCGTGTACTCGAGCTCGGCGCCGTGGGCCGACGATTGAAGAGTCGCAGTTGATGAAGGGTCCTTTTCGATGCGCCAGGGGAACGCGGGGGCGGTGCCCACGGCCGCGCCGGAGGGCGGCGGCGCAGTCGGCTGTGTGACGCCGATGTAGATCGGGTTGCCGACGAGCCACGGGACCGGCGGATGTCCGGGTGCGCCCGGCACGCGAATTTCAATCCTGTACGCGCCCTCGGCTCCGTCGGTCCGCTCCGAAAGCTCGCCGGACGTGCTCGCGGCGGTTTCGCGACCGCCGTGCAGCAGCACGATCGTTCCGCCTGGAGGAAGGGCCGTACGCGCCAGGAGGGTCGCCTGCGCTGACGGCGGCAGGATGCCGCCCATCTCGACGCGGGTTCCGGAAGCCGTCTCCGCATGAAAATCGAGCAGCCCTGGCGCGGCGACGCCGTTCACGACCGAGAACACGCGGCCGGCGCGAATCGCGCGGTAGATGGCGCGGGCATCGGCGGCTGCATCGCCGATGAGCGGCGCCGGCAGGACGACCCGATCGATCGCGCTCGCGAAGCTCGAAAAATAACTCGGGACGCCCGGCCAGTCGGATGTCCCCTGTCGATCATCGTCGTGTTCGTCGCGCCCGTGCACGCCGCCGTGCGCGTCGACAGCCGCGAGGCCGACGACCGGGCGCGTGGCCGTCAGACGGTCCCACCGATCCAGCGTCGACGGACGATCGAAGAGCGACGTGAGCGCCGGGCCAGGGCGGAAGAAATACGCGAGGCCGGCGCGCACGAGCCGCGTCCTCGAGTCCTTGCGCCATTCGCTGTCGGCGTTCAGCCACTCGATGCCGTCGATGCGTTCGTCACCGCCGGTCCAGCGGAGCTCCGGCTTCGCGGAATCGGGGTGCGCCGCGATGCCGAATCCGCCGAGGCGGTGCACGTCTTCGACGACCGTGTCCCCTGCTCCACCGAGCGGATACGGCGAGGGCGGCATGTCGAGGGCGACGTAGTGGCCGTTGTCGGTGCTGATCTCGACATTGTCGAGACACAGCACGCCATCCACGTATTCGGGGGGATCGGGTGCGCGCGTCGCGTTGCCGTGATCGGTGAGGATCACGAAGCGCAGGCCGGCGCGTCTGGCCGCGGCGGCCACCGCCTGTTTGTCGCCGGTGCCGTCGGAGCGCGTCGTGTGGATGTGATACGCCCCGGCGGGTTCGCGCGCTGCCAGATCGCTCCAGTGGCTCGTGTCGACCCGCACAGGCGCGGGCGGAAGGATCAGCGAGAAGAACAGGACGCCGGCAGCCGCCACCGTGCCGAGCAGCCCGAGCGTCCCGCGCCGAACGGCGGACGAAAGGCCGGGCATCGGACGATCAGGCGATCATCGCGCCGCCGCGCGGCGCTCCGCGAGCTGGTCCTCGTTCATCGAGGACCGACCACTGGTCCCCTGGAAACGTGATGCGTCACATCATTCCCGGGCGGGGCATCCCGGCTGGCGGCGTTGCTCCTCCCTCACATATGCCACCTATGCTCGGTCGTCGCGCCTGGCCATCCGGGCGCCGCGCT
>JBOGIZ010000794.1:0-10028 GCA_050747805.1 Vicinamibacterales bacterium
GGTTCAGAGTTCGGTTCGGGGTTCAGAGTTCAGCGAACCGTGAACCCCGAACCACGAACCCAACCGTGAACGATGAACCGTGAACCCTGAACCGACGCTATTCAGCCTTCAGTATTTCACCAGTCGCTTCACCCCGTCGACGACTTGCTCGACACTCGGCAAAAACGCCCGCTCGAGCGGTGGAGAGTACGGGACCGGCGCATCGACCGAGGCAATCCGCAGAATCGGCGCGTCCAGATGCTCGAACGCCTCCTCGCCGATGATGGCGGCCAGCTCGCCGCCGATCCCGCCGGTGCGGCGCGCCTCGTACAGGAGGATCGCACGGCTCGTCTTCGCGACCGATGTCAGGATCGCCTCCCGATCCAGGGGCGCGAGGCTCCGCAGATCGAGCACTTCCGCCTGCACGCCGTCGGCCTCGAGCGTCTTCGCGGCGTCGAGCGCCGTGTGCACCATCGCGCCGAACGTGATGATCGAGACGTCCGTCCCCGCGCGCTTCACGTCGGCCTTGCCGAGCGGGACGACATAGTCCTCGTCGGGCACGTCGTCTTTGATCCGGCGATACAGGTACTTGTGCTCGAAGTACAGCACTGGATCGTCGTCTCGAATCGCCGCCTTCAGCAGTCCCTTCGCGTCGTACGCGGTGGACGGCTCGACCATCTTGAGGCCGGGCGTGTTGAGGAAGAACGCCTCGGCGTTGAGCGAATGGAACGGTCCGCCGCCGACGCCGCCGCCCGACGGCCCGCGGACGACGATCGGCACGCCGGCGCCGTTGCGGTATCGACTCGTGGCGGCGTAGTTCGTCAGCATGTCGAAGCAGCACGCGATGAAGTCGATGAACTGGATCTCGCAGACCGGCCGCATCCCCATGTAGGACGCGCCGATCGCCGAGCCGACGATCGCCGCTTCGGAGATCGGCGTGTCGATCACGCGTGCCTCGCCGAACGTGTCGATCAGGCCTTCGGTCACCTTGAAGGCGCCGCCGTAGGCGCCGACGTCCTCGCCCATGACGAAGACGCGCTCGTCGGCCGCCATTTCGTCGAACAGCGCCTGGCGTATCGCTTCGAGATAAGTGATGACGGGCATAGGGTCGGCGCGTCAGGCGTGGCTGGAGGCAAACGGCGACTTCACCAGCTCGACGCGCGGGATGGCGAAATCGTCGCCGGCATACACGCCGCGCGACACCGACGCGGGGTCGGGCATCGGTTCGCCGGCGGCGATATCGGCCTCGCTGGCGGCGTAATCCTTCGTCATGGCGTCGATGTCGCTGAGATCCTTTTGCGTCGCGGCAGACCGTTCGACGAGAGCCCGCCGGAACCGCGCGATCGGGTCTTTCGCGGTCCACTCGTCCAGCATCGCCTTCGGCACGTACCGGGCGTCGTCGTGCTGCGCGTGCCCCTGCATGCGCATCGTGTCGACGCCGATCAGTTGCGCGCCTCCGCCGGCGCGCGCCCGATCGACCATGCGCTTCGCGACGTCGTATGTCGCGAGAATGTCGTTGCCGTCAACCATCTCGTGCGGAATGCCGTAAGCGGCCGCGCGTTCGTCGATGCGCGAAATCGCCATCTGCTTCGAGATCGGTGTCGAGTACGCGTACTTGTTGTCTTCGGCGACCACGACGAGCGGAATCTTCTGAACCGCGGCGAAGTTGACGCCTTCGTGAAATGCGCCCGTGCTCGTCGCGCCGTCGCCGACCCACGCCATCGCGACAATCGGCTTGCGCGCCGGATTCATGCGCGCGCCCATGGCGATCCCGGCGGCGACGGCGATCGAGTCGCCGAGCATGCTGATTGGTCCGACGATCACCGGTTCGTCGGCGCCGGGTTCGGGCAAGTGGACCATGTGGACGTTGAGATCGCGGCCGCGCGAGTTCGATGTGCCCTTCGCCATGTACTGGCGGAAGACTTCGACCGGCCGCACGCCCGCGGTCATCAGCGCGCCCATGTTGCGGATGAGCGGCAGAATCGCGTCGGTACGCTCTAGCGCGTACGCGGCCGCCACCGATTCCCCTTCCTGGCCGAGGCTGCGATACAGGCCGCCGATCACCTTGCTCTGGCGGAACAGGATCACGAGCCGCTCTTCCACGTCTCGCGCAAGCCGCGCGAAGTAGTACATCTCGAGCAGCTGATCGCGCGTCAGGCTATCGGAGGGCGTCAGCATGTCAGCTGCCACCCATCAGCATCGGCCATCGGCCTATCGCCCATCGGCCCATCGCCCATCGTCCATCGTCCATCGTCCATCGTCCATCGGCCCTCGCCCATCGGCCATCGGCCCTCGCCCATCGGCCATCGGACCTCGGCCATCGAACCTCGACAAGCGTCACGCGTGTATCGCGGCGCCGTGCACGGCGTGCGCCGCCTCGCCGACGGCTTCCGACATCGTCGGATGCGCGTGGATCGTGCGAATGAGCTCCTCGACCGTGCACTCGAGACGAAGCGCGAGCGTGGCCTCGGCGACGAGCTCTGTCGAGCGCGGACCGATCATGTGAACGCCAAGAATCTCGTCGTATTTCTTCTCGGCGACGATTTTCACGAAGCCCTCGGTCTCGTTCGCGATCCGCGCGCGGCCGAGCACGCCGAACTTGAAGACGCCGGTTCGCACGTCGTAGCCCTGCTCCTTCGCCTGCGCCTCGGTGAGGCCGACGCTGCCGATCTCCGGATCGCAGTAGGTGCAGGCGGGCACCTGACCGTAATTGATCGCCCGGAACTCCTGGCCCGCGATGCGTTCGGCCAAGGCGATGCCTTCGGCCGACGACAAGTGCGCGAGCTGCTGGTGTCCGGGCTTTTCGAGCGTGATCACGTCGCCGATCGCGGAGATCCCCGCCACGCTCGTGCGGTATTCGCGATCCACGCGAACGTAGCCGCGCTCGAGCCGGAGTCCGGCCTCTTCCGCGCCAAGACCCGAGGTGACGGGGCCGCGTCCGGTCGCCACCAGCACGATCTCGGCGTTCAGCTTCGCGCTCTTGCCGTCCGGCGTCTGCGCCTCCAGATCGACGCCCTCTGCGCGGGACTTCGCGCTCGTGACCTTCGTACCCGTCAGGACCTTGATGCCCTGTTTCTTGAACGATCGCTCGAGCTCGGCCGATACCGCTTCGTCTTCGACCGGGACGATGCGCGGCAGGAGCTCGACGATCGTGACGTCGCTGCCGAAGCGTTTGAAGATCGAACCGAACTCGACGCCGACGGCGCCGCTCCCGAGAATCACGATCGATTTGGGGACGGTCTTGAGGCCGATGGCCTCGTCGCTCGTGATGATCCGCTTGCGATCGATCTCGATGCCGGGCACGCTGCGCGGCTGCGATCCGGTCGCGACGATGATCTCCTTCTTTGCGGTGAGGGTCTGCGTGTCGCCTTCGGTCACCTCGATCCGGCCCTTGCCGGCGAGACGGCCGGAGCCCTTGATCCAGTCGATCTTGTTTTTCTTGAACAGGAATTCAATCCCGCCGGTGAGGCCCTTGACGATCTTGTCCTTGCGGCTCTGCACCTGGTTCATGTCGAGGCCGATGGCCGCCTGGCCGATCGTCAGCCCCCATTCCTTCCAGTCCTGCGCGATCTTCAAGGCGTGCGCGTGCTCGAGCAGCGCTTTCGTGGGAATGCAGCCCCAGTTGAGGCAGGTGCCCCCGAGCACGGGCGCGCGCTCGACGACCGCCGTCTTCAACCCGAGCTGCGCGGCCCGAATGGCAGCGACGTACCCGCCGGTGCCCGAGCCGATTACCACCACATCGTAGTCAGTCATTTTTTCCCGGCGGGCTTCGCCCCGCCGGCCCCCCATACACGCTCTCTCGCTCGCCGCTGCGCCGGCTCGCTCCGTTCGCGTGGCTTACTCGCTGTCACTCGTTCGCGTGGCCGTCAATCCTTTTTCCTGATCGAAGAGAGTGGAACGAACGCGACCGTCTGGCCGGCCGGCGCCTGGGGCGGCGGCTCGTCGTGCGATGCAGTCTCGGGATCCAGCCGCGCGAGCTGCGCCCGCAGGCGCGTGAAATCGTAGCGCAGCTCCCAGTACGACTGGTTGAGCGCCTCGAGCTTGCGCGCGATGCGCCCCGCGCGCATCCAGGCGCCGATCGCGACCACCACGCCCACGGCAGCGAACGTCCACGCGAGCATATCCGGTCCATCTTACTGTCTTCCGCCTGAACGCGGAAGCTGCGGACACATGCGGGCCGGGAACGACTACAATTGCGGCGGACCGATGACGAGGCCGGCGAAAACGATCCTGATCTGCGACGACGATCAGGGCATGCGCGATACGCTGATCGCGATCCTCAAGCGCGATTACCGCGTGGTCGCCGTGTCGAGCGGCGAGGCGGCGCTGGGCCTGCTCAGGAGCGAAGACGTCGACCTCATCCTGCTCGACATCCGGCTGCCCGGCATCAGCGGCTTCGACGTGCTTCGCATCGTCAAGGAAAACTACAGCCTCGTCGAGTGCATCATGATCTCGGCCATCAACGAGGTCGAGACGGCCGTGCAGGCGATGAAGCACGGCGCCTATCACTACATCACGAAGGATTTCGACTACGACGAGCTGCGGTCGCTCGTGCGGAACGCGTGCGAGCGGCAGGATCTGAACCGCCAGGTGATCACGCTCAGCGCGCAGGTCGCCGAACAGAGCGAGCGCGAATTCCTCATCGGCCCGTCCCGCCAGATTCGCGACATCGTCGATCTGGTGCACCGCGTCGCGAAGTTGTCGGCGACGGTGCTGATCCTGGGCGAGAGCGGCACCGGAAAGGAGCTGCTCGCGCGCCTGCTGCACAGGGAATCGGGGCGCGGCGATGCGCCGTTTATCGCCGTCAACATGTCGGCGATTCCGCCGGAGCTCGTCGAGAGCACGCTGTTCGGCCACGAGCGCGGGGCGTTCACGGGCGCCGTCAAGCAGCAGCTCGGACGTTTCGAGCTGGCAACCGGTGGGACGCTCTTCCTCGACGAAATCGGCGACCTCCGGATCGATCTGCAGGCAAAACTGCTGCGGGCGATCCAGGAGGGGGAAATCGAGCGGGTTGGCGGAACGAAGCCGATCAAGACCGACTTTCGGCTCATCGCGGCGACCAATATCGACCTCGAGCGCGCCGTCAAAGAAGGGCGCTTCCGCGAGGATCTGTACTACCGCATCAACGTCATCCCCATCCGCCTGCCGCCGCTGCGCGATCGGGTCGAAGATCTGCCGGAGCTGACGCGGCTGTTCCTCGATCGGTACAAGACGAAGTTCCGCAAGGCGGTTAAGGGGCTGTCCGAGTCCGCGCTCAAGGTTCTGGCGACCTACTGGTGGCCGGGAAACATCCGGGAGCTGGAGAACCTGGTCGAGCGGCTCGTGGCCGTGAGCGACAAGGAGTGGATCACCGACGAGGACCTGCCGCTCGAATATCAGTTTGCCAAGCTCGACGCCGGCTCGACGACCAGCGAAACGCGGTTCCAGGAAGCGTGCGACACGTTCGAGCGCAACTACATCCTGCGCGCGCTCGAGAAGTGCGATTGGAACATCACCGGAACGGCGCGCTACCTCGGGATCCCCCTGAGCACGCTCAAGCACAAGATGGCGCGGCTCGAGCTGAGAGACCTGGCGCGAAAACTGCTAGGCGCGTAGCCGCCCGTGCCTGCGGGCCGCCCAAACTCAGCAATGAGTTACAAAATCGGTTAATCCGTTGGCCCAAGCGGCCAACTGGTTGGCCGCTCGAGACGACGTTCGTCCCCCTGATGCGCGGCTTCGGCGCACAGTCCTGAGATCCAAAGAGTCAGATAGACAGGGTTGTAATTCCGGCCTCAAACCGCACACGGTCCACGCGCGTGCGACTCTTCCGACATCTGTGCGCCTTTCGGAATATCGGTTGCAGTTTTGGGCATCGTCGCGGGGCCGCAAGGCTCGCGATGTCAGCGGCGCAAGTCCCATTTCAAGTCAATCGCCGGCGCCCGTGCGCCGCACCGGGAGAACGCATGCACGCGTCGATGTTCAACGTTCGTGTGCCGATCGAGGATCGCGGCGAGGTGTTCCTGATGAACACCTTCAGCGACGCGCAGCTGATGGTCTCGCGCGACGTAGTCGATCTGCTCGATCGTCTGGACGAAGCCCGTCTGAACGACGCGCCATCGGAGGCGCTCTTGAGCGACGTCGAGCGCGAGACCATTGAGGAGCTCGCCGGGCATGGCTTCGTCGTGGCCGATCGCGAAACGGAGCGGCGCGACCTCCGGACGTACTTCCGCGACATCCGCGAATCGACCGACACGCTCAAGGTCACCGTGCTCACGACGCTCCAGTGCAACTTCGCCTGCGATTACTGCATCCAGGGCGATCACGGCGACTACAACAAGAACGCCGCGAAGATGTCGATGGAGACAGCGGCACGGGTGGTCGAGTGGACCGAGGGGCGCCTTGACGCGATCCAGCCCCGGCGCTTCGTGCTCACCTTCTTCGGTGGAGAGCCGCTGCTGAACATGCCGGTGCTGTACTTCCTGGCCGAGCGGCTGAACGCGGCCTGCGCCGCCCGCGGGACCGAGATTCTGATCAACATCATCACGAACGGCCTGCTGCTCTCGCGCGACATGGTGGAGCGGCTGAACCCGCTCGGTTTGAACGGCATCAAGATCACGCTCGACGGCGATCGCGACGCGCACAACCGTTCGCGTCCGCTGCGCGGCGGCCAGGGCACCTTCGACCGCATCATCGAGAACGTTCGTCAGGTGGCCGACCTCACGCATATCGCCGTCGGCGGCAACTTTGACGTCGACACGGCGGACTCGTATCCGGCGCTGCTCGACTTCCTCGCCGCACAGGAGTTCGCGCCGCGGCTGTCGCGCGTCACGTTCAAGCCGGTCATCCGCGAGAAAGCCGCAATCGCCAAAGGCCTCATTCCGCTCACGTCGGTAGGGACCGACGGCAAGCCGCTCAACGGCGCGTGCATGACGTCGGCCGGCACGGGCGTGAGCCGCGTGTGCGACAGCTGCAACTTCGTCGACGACAAGATGGCGTTTCTCCGGGAAGAGACGAAAAAGCGCGGCTTTTCGACCGTCGACGGCGTTCATATGGGTCCGTGCGAGATCCACAGCGAGCACTCGCACACGGTCGGCGCCGACGGATCGCTGTTCGCGTGTCCAGGCTTCGCGGGAGAGGCGCTGCAGTCGATCGGCCATATCGACGGCGGCCGTCAGGACTACCAGAGCACCGCGCTGCGCAACTTCGAGCGCCTGTCGGCGTGGGAAGAGTGCCACGACTGCGCGTTCATTCCGGTGTGCGCGGGCGGCTGCACGGTCGCGGCGCACAACGAGCTCGGCGACATGCACGCGCCGAACTGCCACAAGCCAAGCTTCGAAGCGGGCGTTCAAGCGCTGGCGCGGGACGCCGCGGCTGACATGGCGGCGGCGTAACGCCGGCGTCAGCCGGTCGGGATTGCAAAAACGGTCGGGAATGACAACAAACGGAGGACGAGCAATGCGCGAGAAGAAGACGCAGGACCCGAAGAAGAACGGCACGCTCCGCCCCTGGCTGGTGGACGTCGTCGTCGAAACCCTGCGGTAGGCATCAACCCCTGTCGGAACGTGCGCCGTTGAGCGCACAAGGAGTCGCAGTCATGAAAATTACAGTTGTGAAGAAGAGCAGCGGCAAGGTCAAGACGATGAATTCTTGCCCCTGGCTGATCGACGCGCCGCCGGCGCCGCGATCGTAGTTTAGAGGGCGCCCTCTGGCGCCGCAGCCGGGATCCGACGATAATTGTGGCGCTAGCCTTTTGCGCCCATTACTTCGACGATTTCCGGCGATCGTGCTCTACGTCGCCGCAGCCAGCTTGTGCACAGTTGGCTGCGCGCGCCGAAAATCAACTGTCTCCTCTGGCGCGGTCATGCGGATCGGCCTTGGCGCGCCATCCCAGGGAAGTCCCGCCGCCGGCGTCAGCACTCTGGTTTCATTTCTGACGGACGATACCTGGCTCGCCGCAAAGGTAGACGGCGGCGAGTCTGAGCGGATTGCCACCCGCTGGAAATGGGACGCGTCCGGCACGACCCTGAGGCTGTCTCTCCGGCCGAACGTATTCTTCCACGACGACACCCTCTTAACCCCTGAACTTGCTGCTGAAAGCCTCCGGAGCAGTGTCACGACGCACGCTGCGTTCAGTTTCTCGGATGTAACTTCTGTCTCAGCCAGCGGTCCGGATTCGGTCGATATTCGACTCTCGAAGCCGGACAGTTTTCTGGTTCCTGATCTCACCGCTGTCCGCGTTGAAAAACCCGGTAAGACGAGCGCCACGACCGGACCATTCGCTGTCGTCAATCGCAACAGCAATGAGATCAGTCTGCGGGCATATTCCCGGTACTATCGAGGGCAGCCCTCTCTAAGCGAAATCGATCTCAGGACCTATCCAAGCCAGCGGAGTGCCTGGGCGGCGCTGAGGCGCGGCGACGTGGACATGCTGTATGAGGTCAGCAGGGAAGCAGCGGAGTTCGTCAAGCAGGAATCGACGGTCAATCTATACTCCTTCGCGCGTCCCTACTACATCTCGCTCGTCTTCAACGTGCGCCACCCGGCGCTCAGGAACGCGGAAGTCAGGAAGGCGCTCAACGAGGCGCTCGATCGTGCGGCGCTGGTGCGCGATGGCATGAACGGGTGGGGACAGCGCGCCGACGGACCGATTCCACCCGCGCATTGGGCCTACTCTGGGGGCACGCCGTTCCCGTTCGATCCCGGTGCCGCGAGAGCCCGGCTGGACGCGGCCGGTTACCGAATGAAATCGCCAGTGTCAGACGAGGTTCCACGCCGTTTCACGTTCAAGTGTCTGGTGTACACAGGCGACTCACGGTTCGAGCACCTGGCGATCCTGATTCAGAAGCAGCTTGCGGACGTCGGCGTGGATATGCAGCTCGTTCCAGTAAAAGACGCTCTCGACCTCGGGACCCGCCTTGGCGCGGGCGACTTCGATGCCTTCCTTTTCGAACTGACCGCGCGGCCGCTCAGCTGGACGTACGAGTTCTGGCACTCGCAAGAAGGCTTGTTGAATACGGGCTATCGGGCGGCCGACGCAGCGCTCGACCGCCTCCGCGGCTCTCGATCTGACGACGAGGTGCGCGCGGCTGTCGCCGAGCTGACACGCGTGATGCACGACGATCCGCCGGCTGCCTTTCTGGCCTGGCAGACGAGTCTCCGAGCCGTTTCCACGCGCTTCGACGTGGCGCCCGAGAAGGACCGCGACGTCTATTCGAATGTCTGGCAGTGGCATCTCGCGAATCCCGATGAGCGGTCCCGCCGATGAAGATGCGGGGCATCACGGCGCGGTTCGTCCTGTTCGTCGTCACGGCCGCCATCTTTCCGCTCGCCATCTACGGCATCGTCTCGGCCGCCTCGCTCTACACCGGCACCACTGAATCCGTGCAGACGGGGAACGCGCGCGTCGCGGCGCAGGTCGCCGCGCATGTCGATTTGTACATGACCAACAACACGCGCGTGCTTCAGGCGATCGGAACGGAGTTCGGTGCCATCGGGCTCGGACCGTCGCAGCAGGACCGCACGCTGAAGGACTACGGCATCGATTTCCCGGAATTTCGCGAGATCACGGTCTTCGATCGGGCGGGCAACGCCCTCGCCACCAGCGCGGTCGGCGCCACGCGGCTCGCGATTCCGGCCGAGGCACAGACCACGCAAGGGCCCTACATCGCCCCAATCAAGGTCGATGACGATCTGCTTCCCACGACCACGATCGCCGTGCGGCTCACGCGCGCCGAACAGCAGGCCGGCTGGGTGGTCGGCGAAATCGCGCTCGAAACCCTGTGGCGGACCGTCAAAGAATTCCGCGTCGGGAGCCACGGCTACGCGCTCATCGTGGACAGGAATGGCCGCCTCATCGCCCACGGCAACCCCGACGCCAAGCGGCTGATCGCGGTCGACCAGAGCCCGGCCGCGCCGGAGCTGCAGTTCGCATCGGAATTCCGCGCGAGCCACACGGCAGAGTCCAGCAAGACATACCGCTTGAACGGTGAGCAGATGCTCGCCGTCGCGGCTGCCGTGCAGCCGCCGGCATCTAACGCCGGCGGACTCGCACTGCCCGACACGGGCTGGAC
>JBOGIZ010000795.1:0-4000 GCA_050747805.1 Vicinamibacterales bacterium
GTCACCGGCCGCTCGGTGTTCTCGCGCAGCGTGAGGCACGGCACACCCAGGTATGTCGACTCCTCCTGTATCCCGCCAGAATCGGTAATCACCGCCGTGGCATGCCGCTGCAGGGCAAGAAACTCAACGTATCCGACAGGATCCATCAGCTGGATTCCACTGCAAACAGCCTTATGCTGCGCACTATTCAGGCGGTCTTGCGTTCGCGGATGCACGGGAAATACGAGAGGCAGGGTCGCGGCGATTTCGCCAAGCGCGGCGAGGATCTCGTCGAGTGTGCCCTGGTCATCCACGTTCGACGGTCGGTGCAGCGTCACGAGGGCGTAGCGCGGCGGCACGAGCGCGTGCCAGCGCTCTGTCCACTCACGTTCCGCCGCCGGCAAAAGTCTGACAAGCGTGTCGATCATGACGTTCCCGACACACGCAATCTTCCGCGCCGGTACGCCTTCCGCACGAAGATTTTCGTCTCCGTCAATCGAGGGGGTATAGAGCACATCCGCGAGTGCGTCAGTTACAAGTCGGTTGATCTCCTCGGGCATCGAGCGGTCGCGGGATCGCAGTCCCGCCTCGACATGCACGACAGGTGTGCCGAGCTTCGCCGCAACCAGCGCGGCGGCGAGCGTCGAATTGACGTCGCCGTAGACGATCACGCAACGCGGCCGCGCGTCGACGAGGACCTGCTCGAGGCGCTCCATGATTCGAGCTGTTTGGACAGCGTGGGACGCCGAACCAATTTCGAGATTGAGATCAGGCGTGGGCAGGGCGAGCTGCTGAAAAAACACGTCTGACATCGAGGCGGCGTAGTGCTGGCCGGTATGGACGATCAATTGAGGAGCACGCCGCAACACCAGAGCTGCGTACACTGGCGCCAGCTTCATGAAATTCGGCCGGGCGCCAACGACGTGCAGGAACGGACCACTCATGTGCGCGCGAGTTCCGCAGCCCTGACGGTCCACCGGGAGACGTCGAAGAGTGACGCGTACGGAATCGGTGGCGGGCCGCCGCGGACTGCCGACGCAAACGCCGCCAGCTCCTCCGCGTGTCCCTTCGCCGTGGACGAGAACCGGGTGCCGGTCCCGCGGCCCCCAAAACCCGTCAGCCGGCGCCAATTGTCGATGCACCAGATCCGGCCATCGACGAACGCTTCAACGCGCTCCTTCGGAAAACCTGGAGATCCGTTGGCCAGGTAGTGAATCGCCGCCGTCGAACCGTTTTTGAACATAAGCGAGAGGTGGGCGATGTCGTCGATCGCACGCCCCGCATGCCTGGCATGAACGACCCGCATGTCAGCGATGGGCGCATCGACCAGGTAATGCGCCAAATCCACGAAGTGGCAGGCCTCCCCCAGAATACGTCCTCCACCTGTAGCGGGATCCTGAGTCCAGTGGTCGGGCGGAAGGGCTCCCGGGTTCACCGTTATGATCAATGCGATCGGCTCGACCTGGTTCGCGAGATTTTCGCGCAACTGGCGCGCGAGCGGCGCGAACCGTCTATTGAACCCGACCGTCAGCACCCGCTGCGATGCCGCGAGCGTCCGCTCGATAGTGTCGATGTCCGCGAGCGACAGCGCCAGAGGCTTCTCCACGAATACGTGCCGGCCAGACTCGAGCGCCCGCACCGCGAGAGCCGCGTGGCTGTCATGTCGGGTCAGGACGACGATGGTATCGACCGACGGGTCGTCGAAGACCGCGTCGATGTCGGAGGTCACACGCTCGAATCCGAATTTCCGTCCGGCGACAGCCGCGGACGTCCCGCCGCGGCTCGCGATGACCTTCATCGTCGCGCCACTTGCTGCCAACGCCGGCAGCAGGACACGAGCGCCGAAATTTCCGGCTCCGATTACACCCACCGTGTAGGAAGACGGTGCGGCCGCCGATCTAATCTGAATAGTCCGGGCTGTGGCCTGATCTGACGCAGGGGCTGACGAGTACTCAAGCAGCACGCCGAGTGATGGTTCGGAGGATCCGATCAGATCGTACGCGTGCTGCACCTGGTCGAAGGGAAAGCGATGCGTCACAAGCGGCAGCGGATCGACCGCGCCCGATGCCATAAGCCGGAGCACCGCCTCAAAGTTCCGCTGCTCAGTCCAGCGGACGTATGGCAGCGGATAGTCCCGTCCCGCATCCTCATACGCGGGATCATAGCGTCCGGGCCCGTAGCTGCATGAGACGGCAAACGAGAGCTCTTTCTTGTAGAAGTCCTCGCGATTCAGTTGAAGCCCCGCGACGCCGACGAGCACCAACCGGCCGCGCTTGCGGGACATGACCGCCGCCTGGTGCATGGGATCATCGCTCGACGTCGCAAGCGTCAGCAGCACGGCATCCACGCCGGTCCCGCCGGTCGCCGTCAGCACGCGTGGCCCGATATCATCGTCGGCGACGAGCGGCTCGGCGCCGAATCGCTCAGCGAGCGCAAGCCGTGACGGGTTCGTGTCGATGCCCAGCACACGGCAACCATTCGCCCGCAAAAGCTGGACGGTAAGCAACCCGATCAATCCGAGGCCGTATACGACGACCGTCTCGCCCAAAGTCGGAGCGGCGAGACGCACGCCCTGAAGTCCGATTGCCGCGACCGGCGTGAACGCTGCCTGCTCGAACGTGACCCCGTCGGGAATGCGCGCGGCGAGCGTCCACGGGACCGATACGAACTCCGCGTGTGGACCGTTCGAGACGACGCGGTCACCTGGGGCAAACGGCACGGCCGGCGATCCCGTCGAGACGATCACACCCGCGTGACAGTAGCCGAGCGGCGTCGGCGCCTGCAGCTTCGAGCGCACCGCTTCGATGGTCGCGCCTACACCGTCGGTCTGCGCCTTGCGAAGCACCTGCACGACTTTCTCCGGCTGGCTTCTGGCCTTGGCGATCCAGCCGCCGCGGCCGAATTCGACAAGCATGCGCTCGGTCCCGGACGAAATCGCGGAGCATCGTCCCTCGATGACGAGCCCGGCGGCCGGCGCGGCGGGCAACGGAACGTCGACGAGCTCGCTCTGTCCTGTGCTGAGAGATTGGAGCAGCTGTTTCATGCAGGATTCAGGACGATGGCATCCTTGGCGGCAGGTTTCGGGTAATTGATGAGAACGGCCCGATACGGGCCTTTGAACACGAACAGGCTTCCTGCGGCCGCGCCGATAATGCCGAACGTTCCTATCAACCGGCGGATATCGTCGAGCGAGCCGGCGCCCCCAAGGGCCGTCAGCGGCAATGTCACGGCCGCCCGAACGGATGCCATCAGATCCAAGTCGTATCCCGTCATCGTTCCGTCTCGATCGATCGCGTTCACGACGATCTCGCCGGCGCCGGCGCCTTGCATCCGCCGGGCCCAAGGGACGAGGGCTTGCCCCGTGCGGCGCGTGCCATTGTGCGTCCAGATTTCGGCCCGTGTACCTGTGCCGCGCACGTCAAGCACCGCAACGATACTCTGGCTGCCGGCCGCAGCAGCCATTTGCGACACGATGTCGGGTGTCTCCAACGCCGCCGAGCTGAGCGCAACTTTCTCGACACCCAGCTCGATGATGCGCTCCACCTGGTCCACGCGCTTGACGCCGCCACCATAACAAAGCGGCATCCGGCACTCCGACGCGAGATGTGCAATCAGCTGGTAGTCCGGCTCGCGGGTGTCGACAGAGGCGTCGATGTCCAGCACGATGAGCTCGTCGACCTGTTTCTCGTTGAAAATGCGGACCGCATTCAGCGGATCCCCGACGTAACGCGGGTCGGCGAATCGCACGGTCTTGACAATACCACCCTTGTGAACCAGTAAGCAGGGAATCACCCGCGGACGCAGCATGTCTCAGACAGTGGCGAAGTTCTGGAGCACCCTGATACCCCAGTGATGGCTCTTTTCCGGATGGAACTGGACGCCGTAGATAAGTCCGTGTCTCACGCCGGATGCGAACGGCCCGTTGTAATCCGTAACAGCAAGGACGTCAGCCGGATCCGATGGCACCAAGTGATAGGAATGCAGAAAGTAGAAGCGGGACTCCTCAGCGAGTCCGGCGAAG
>JBOGIZ010000796.1:0-14075 GCA_050747805.1 Vicinamibacterales bacterium
ACGGCGGCGGACTGACGAGCAGGCTCGGCATCAGGCTCATTCGACGAACGTCACCTTGTTGATTTCCCGGAGGGTCGTCACGCCCGCCAGCACCCGTTCAACGGCGGACTCGCGGAGCGATCGCATCCCTTCCTCGCGGGCCGCCTTCTTAATCTCCGAATTGGGCCGCTGGGCCAGGATGATCTCGCGAATGTTATCGGTCAGGTCGAGCAGCTCGCATATGGCCGTGCGTCCTTTGTAGCCCGTCCCGCCGCACTCGATGCAGCCGGCGCCCTCGAAAAAGAGCCCCTTGTCGGCGAGCGCCGGGTCCATGGCGGCCTCGGTCAGCTGGTCGCGCGTGACGGCCGCGCGGCGCTTGCAGTGGATGCAGATATTGCGGACCAGACGCTGGGCCAGCACGCAGTTGAGGGCCGACACGAACTGGTAGGCCTCGACGCCCATGTTCAGGAACCGGCCGAGCACGTCCACCACGTTGTTGGCGTGGACGGTCGTAAACACGAGGTGTCCGGTCAGCGCGGAGTTGATGGCGATTTGCGCCGTTTCGTTGTCGCGGATCTCGCCGACCATGATCTTGTCGGGATCGTGGCGCAGGATCGACCGAAGCCCGCGCGCGAACGTCAGGCCCTTCTTTTCGTTGATCGGGATCTGCGTGATGCCGCGCAGCTGGTATTCGACCGGATCCTCAATCGTGATGATCTTGTCCTCGACCGACTTGATCTCCGACAGCGCCGCGTAGAGCGTCGTCGTCTTGCCGGATCCTGTCGGGCCCGTCACGAGCACCATGCCGTACGGCTCGCGGATGTACTTGCGAAACCGCCGCAGCTCGTCGTCGGGAAAGCCGAGGATGTCGAGGCGCAGCTCGGTGAACTGCTCGCTGATCGACTCCTTGTCCAGGATGCGGATGACCGCGTCTTCGCCGTGCACACTGGGCATCACCGACACGCGGAAGTCGATCGTCTTGCCGGGCAGGCGGAGCCTGAAGCGGCCGTCCTGCGGGACGCGCTTTTCAGCGATGTCGAGCTCGGCCATGACCTTCACGCGCGAGATGATCGTGCTGTGGAAGCGCTTGTCGATCGGCCGCATGGCCGGCTGCAGCACGCCGTCGATTCGATACTTCACGTGCACCGCGTCGTCGCCCGTCTCGATGTGGATGTCACTCGCCCGCCGCTGGATCGCGGTGTAGATGGTCGTATCGACGAGGCGGATCACCGGGCTCGCGTCCGTCGTGAGCTTTTCGACCGTGAGCTGCTCGTCGCCCGCTTCGTCTTCGCGAAGAATCTGGAGCTGGAAGCTTTCGGTCGCCTCCTCGAGCACGCGCGTGGAGCTTTCGCTCTTTTTGAGAATCGCCTGGATGGCGGACGGCGCCGCGACCATCACGCGGATCGGCGTCCCGAGCAGCACGCCGAGCTCGTCGATCATCGGCAAATCGGTCGGGTCGCTGACGACAATCATCAGCCTGTGCCCTTCGCGGCGATACGGCACGAAGCCGTAACGCAGCATCAGCTCCGCTGGAATCGTGCGGAACAAATCGTGATCGATGTTGAAGTGCTCGAGATCGAGGAACGGCAGCCGATAGCGCTCGGCCAGCCGACGCGCCTGCGCCGTTTCCTCGGCTTGCTCGGCGGCGGTCTGGACCGGCTCCGTCCCGGCGTAGAGGTCCGTGGTTTCGGCGGTCGCGGTTGGATTTTTGGTGTTGATGTCCATCGGCTCTTCAACTCACCGCAGACGACAAATTGAATAGCGGCATATAGAGCGCGAGCAGGAGGCTCGCAATGATGAGCCCCATGATCACGAGCAGCACGGGTTCGACGAGGGTGACGAATCGACCGAGGTTCGTTTCGATCTCCTCGTCGTAGAAGTCCGCGAGACTGTTCAGCATTTCCTGAAGCGCGCCGGTCGACTCGCCGACTTCGACCATCTTGATCGCGACGTCGGGGAACGCGCCGCTGTCCTGCATCGCGGTGGCGAACGCTCGTCCTTCGCGCACCTGCTGGGCGGCGTGCTCGAGCTCGCCCGCCATGTAATCGTTACTGAGCGACCGTGACGTCACCTCGAGGGCGTTCACGAGTGGGATGCCGCCGCCGAGCAGCGTGGCCAGCGTTCGCGCGCCTTGCGACGTCGAAAACTTCTGCGCAATCGGTCCGACGGACGGGATACGCAAGATGACGCGGTCGAGGCGCTTTTTCTGCCCCGGCTGCCGGATCCACCACCAGACGCCGAAGACCGCGGCCGCAATCGCGATTCCGATGAGCGCGAAATAGGCGGTCACGAAATTCGAAATGCCGACGATCACCTGCGTCGACCACGGCAATTTGTGGCCGAACTGCGCGTAAAAGTCGCTGAACTCGGGTACGACGCGCACCATGATGATCGTGACGACGATGAGCGAGAGGACGAGCAGAATCAGAGGATAAACGAGCGCCGAGATCGTTTTCCGCCGGACGCCCGTGACGACCTTGACGTATCCGACGTAGCGTCGCAAGACCTGCTCGAGGTTGCCCGACTTCTCCCCCGCCAGCAATGACGCGGTATAAACGCCCGGAAAGAGCTGGCCGTGCGCCTCGAAGGCTTCCGACAGCGCGCTGCCCGCCCGCACGCGCTCGTACACATCGTCCACGATGGCTTTGAAGACCGGATTATTGACGCGGCGACGGAGGATGTCGAGCGACTGCACGAGCGGCATCCCCGCCTTGAGCAGCGTGGCGAGTTCCTGATTGAAGACGAGAAACTCGCGGGTCGCCACTTTCCGGCGGTGCGGAATGGCCGGCAGGCTGATGCTGCCGAATCTCGCCTGGCTCGCGCTGCGGATACCGAGCACGTACAGACCCTTGTCTTCGAATTCTCGGCGTCACCGCGTTTCGTTGTCGGCGGCGTAAACGCCCTCGATGATCTCCCCTCCGGGAGTGCCCAGGCGGCAGCGAAATTCCATCTGTTTTGTGCGCGGGCGGATCGCGGGCAGAACATGGGCCCGCGGGGCCCCGCCTCATTCTACAGTAACTAACTGGATTAGACGGAGTTATCGGGCTCTTGGCTGGCCCAGGAGCGCCAGAATCCGCGTGACGTATGACTGTGTCTCGCGGTACGGCGGCACGCCGCCGTAACGAGCCACCGCCGCTTCGCCTGCGTCGTAGGCCGCGAGGCCAAGCTCCATGCCCCACTTATCGATAAGTGTCTTGAGTTTCTGCACGCCCGCCGTGACGTTCGCGGCCGGATCGTAGGCGTTCTTGACGTTGTACTCCCGCGCGACGGCCGGCATCAGCTGCATCAGACCCATGGCGCCCTTCGAGGATCGCGCGCGCGGCTGGTAGTTCGACTCCACTTGAATCAGCGCCCGCACGAGGAGGGGATCGACGCCGTTGGCGCGCGCGGTCGCCTCGATCAGCTCCCCGTACGGCGTCGATTGCAGCAGCGATCGGTCGCCCGTGTCTGCCGGCTTCTGCACGGACGCCCCAGGCGGCGCCGGATCCGGATGCGGGACTTCGTCGGGAATGATTTTTTCAATGAGATTGCGGTCGCACGTGACCTCGCCACCCGAGCGGAGTGTCAGCACGATCGTGTCGCCCGAGACGCGATGCCCCTTGATCGACATCGTGGCGCCCGACGTGAGCATCACGATTTCGGCCGACGCCGCACTGCTCCCGCACAGGGTCAGGACAGTGGTCGCCAAGGCGAGCCAAACGATGTTCCGCACCTTCATTGGGACGACCGATCCTACCATCCAGTTGGAGGGGTGTCCAGAAACGGCACAGTTGGGCCGGAAGGTTCGGGGTTGGGCGGGCTACTTCGGTTCGAGGTAGGTGTGATACACGCGGATCCCGAGCTCGCGGGGTTCGTCGCCACCGGGCTTGAACGTCCGGTCGACGTCAATCGCCAGATCGACGGTCTCGCCGGAACCCATCTGCGCGGCGGTGATCGGAAACGTCTTGACCGCTGGCAGCTTCGCGTCAGCCGGGAACTGCCCGATGACCTGGTCGCCGATTCGCAGCGTCACCTGTTGAGGCGGATTAAAGAGATCCGGGCGCGCGTCATATTGCAGGTAGAAGGTTGAATCCTTCTTGGGATTCTTGAACGACAGCGTCGCGTCCTTTTTCGTCCACTGCCACTCGACCACCGGGTTCTTCGTGTCGGTTTCGGGGAGCTGCCACCCGTCTTTCGGAATGAGCACGATGTTTTCCGACGAGGGGACGATCTGGAACTTCGCCACGACGTATTCGCGCCGGGACGCTTCGGGCGCGTTCAGGACCAGGCGCTGGTTCGTCGCCTGATCGTAGAGTCCCTCGCGAACGGTCGCCTCGCCAATGAACGGGTAGTTCGGCACGAAGACGATCCGCCGATATTCGATCGTCTGCCCGGGCTTCCACTGCATGGTGGGCGTCGGCGGCAGGTGATCGTCGGTCCACATCTGCTCGCCGTCGGGATCGAGCACGTGCATGAAGACGTAGTAGTCCTTGTCGAAATGCGCGTCCTGGGCCACGACGAACTTGTAGGTCAGAATCACGGCACTCCCGATCGGCACGTGATCCTTGCTCAGCGTGAGCGACGGCGTGGCGAGCGCGGGACTCGTGCCTTCCTTGTGGCCGCACGCGGCGGCTGCGAGACCCATCACGACGAGAACAGGAAGAGCATGGAAGAAGGCGCGCAAAGCGCGGCGATCGTACCGCAGTTGTGGCACCTATCGCAATATGCTACGGTTTCACGCGCAAGCGCCTGCGGCCGCGGGTGCGCGCCCGTGGAGAAATCCGAAGGCGACCGCGAGCGAAGGAGACAATGGACGCGCTGGGGATGGTTGAAACGCGCGGCTTGATCGGATCGATCGAAGCCGCCGACGCAATGGTCAAGGCTGCCAACGTCGTGCTCGTCGGCAAGGAGTACATCGGCGCCGGCTACGTCACCGTTCTCGTGCGCGGCGACGTCGGCGCGGTGAAAGCCGCCACCGACGCCGGCGCGGCCGCCGCGCGGCGCGTCGGCGAGCTCGTCTCCGTTCACGTGATTCCGCGGCCGCACACCGAGGTCGAGAAGATCATTCCGAAAGCACCCAAAGACGCCAAGGGGGCGTAAGTGGCCCAGACGGATCGCGATCTGGCCTCGATCGCGGAAGCGCGCGCGCTGGCGCGCCGCGCGAAGGCCGCGGCGCCCGCTCTCGCCGAGTGCTCGCAGGATCAAATCGATCAGGTCGTCGAGGCGATGGCCGCCGCCGTCCGGCCGCAGGCCGAAGCGCTCGCGCGGCTCGCGCACGAAGAAACCGGCTACGGCGTGGTCGCCGACAAAGTCCAGAAAAACCTCTTCGCGTCCGACAAGGTCTACGCCTTCATCCGCCCGATGAAAACCGTCGGCGTGATCCGCCGCCTCGACGACCGCAAGGTCATCGAGATCGCGGATCCCTTCGGGGTCGTCTGCGCGATCGTTCCGTCCACCAATCCGACGTCGACGGCGATTTATAAGATCCTCATTTCCCTCAAGGCCCGCTGTCCGATCGTCATCAGTCCGCATCCGGCCGCGGTCCGCTGCATCACCCGCGTCGCCGAGATCATGAATGAGGCGGCGCGCTTCGCTGGAGCGCCGGAGGGCGCGATCAACTGGATGACGACCGTCACGCTCGAGGGGACGCAGGAGCTGATGAAGGCGCGCGAAGTCGCCGTCATTCTCGCGACCGGCGGCATGGGCCTCGTGCGGGCCGCCTACAGCGCGGGGAAACCCGCGTACGGCGTTGGTCCGGGCAACGCGCCGGCGTTCATCGAGCGCTCGGCCGACGTTGCCAAAGCCGTGCGCGACGTCGTCACGGGCAAAACGTTCGATAACGGCGTGCTCTGCTCGTCCGAAAATTCTGTCGTCGTCGACGCGCCGATCGTAGAAGAGGTCAAGCGCGAGTTCGTGGCCAACGGTGCGCATTTCATGTCGGCGGCGGAGATGGACTTCGTCGCGAAGGCGCTGGTGAGTCCGCAGCGGCTGCCCAATCCCGCGCTTGTCGGACGGCCGGCCACGTACATCGCGCAGCAGGCCGGGATTTCCGTGCCGCCGGACACGCGCGTGCTCATCGCGGAGCTGAAAGGCGTTGGACGCGACTACCCGCTCTCGATTGAGAAGCTCTGTCCGGTCCTCTCGTTCTACGTCGTCGCCGACTGGCGCGAGGGCTGCGAGCGGTGCAAGGAGATCCTGCGCTACGGCGGCATGGGCCACACCATGTCGATCCACTCGCGCAACGATCAGATCATTCTGGAGTTCGGCTTGAAAAAGCCGGCCTACCGGATCGTCGTCAACACGCCAACGACGCACGGGTCAATCGGGTTGACCACCGGTCTCGATCCCGCGATGACGCTCGGCTGCGGCGGCTACGGCGGAAACATCACATCCGACAACATCTCGCCGATGCACCTGCTGAACATCAAACGGCTCGCGTACGAGATCACGCCCGCCGTGGTCCGCCGGCCGGACTCCGGGCGTCCGTCAGCCGCAGCCGCACCAGGGGCCGTACCCGGGCCGTACCCGGGACAGGCGCCTGGCACCTTGCTTCCGCGTCCCCCCGCCCAACCCGCGCCGCCCCGCGGCATCTCGGCCGAGGTCCTCGCGCGCCGGATCGACGAGTTCCTGACGTCGCGCGGCTACCGCGCGGCCGCACCCTCGGGACCCGCACCCTCGGCACCTTCAGCACCCGCACCCTCAGCACCGTTGGCGTCTTCAGCCCCCTCAGCATCTTCAGCCCTTGACGGTCAGTCGGTAGCTCCTACCCCGTTCGTATGCGAAGACGACGTACGCCAGGCTCTGAAGCAGGGGCGCAAAATTGTAATCGGCGAACGTTCTATCGTGACGCCCGCCGCGCGCGACCTCGGCGAGGAGCATCATCTGTTCATCCAGGCGTCCTGGCGCTGAGCGGCGGGCGGGTTTCTCCTGCTTTCGCGGTTCTTCCCCTTATTGTTGAGCCTCTTCGGTTTACCGTTGACCGCGCCGTCCGGCGGCTGCTACCCTGAGACCTTCGCTTTCTCAGCCATTCCGTGTGCATCTCCGGCTGAGTCGGTCCAGACCTCGACAGGGCAAGTCCCTTGCAAAGCCGGCGGGTCATGCATATGGAGGATCGTGCACGCATGAGGCAGGTGGCGGCGCTCGCGCGGTGGACCGTTGCGGCCGTTGTCTGCGCCGCGGTCTCGGCCTGCGCGACCAATCCCCGGCCTTCGATGCCGCAGCAGGCGCCGACTCCGGCCGTCGCGTCCGCGCCGGCGCCGGCACCCGCCGCCCCGCAACAGGCGGTGCCCGAAAAGCCGGTCGACCCGATCGCCGACCTGATCGCCGTGTCCCAGCGGCATTTCGACGCAGGCGAGCGCGAGCTGCACGCCGGTCATCTGGACAAGGCCCGCACCGAATTCGACGCCTCTATTTCCGTGCTGCTCAATTCCCCGTACGGCGCCCGGACCGATGCGCGTCTGCGTCAGCACTTCGATCGGCTCGTCGATCGCATCAATGCGTACGAAACGACGGCTCTCACACAGGGCGACGGCTTCACGGCCTCCCATTACGAACCGGCGGCCCTTGACGACCTTCTGAAGAACGCGACCACCTTCCCGGCCCCGCCCGCCGACGCGGAGACTAAAGCCGCCGTAGCGGCTGACCTTCAGGTCAATCCTCCGGACATTCCAATTCCGCAGGAACCGAAGGTCCTCTCGTACGTCGAGGTATTTCAGAACCGTCTTCGCGACTACATGCAGGACAGTCTCGAGCGCGGCGCGAAATACCTGCCGATGATCCAGAACGTGTTCCGCGGCGAAGGACTTCCGTTGGATCTGGCCTATATCCCGATCATCGAAAGTTCGTTCAAGACGCACGCGCTCTCGAAGGCGCGCGCCGAAGGTCCGTGGCAGTTCATGAAGGCGACGGCGACCGAGCAGGGGCTCAAGACCGACTGGTTCATCGATGAGCGGTCCGACCCCGAGAAGGCCACCGTGGCGGCGGCGCAGTATCTGAAAACGCTGAGCCAGATGTTCTCGGGCGACTGGAACCTCGTGCTCGCGGCCTACAACGGCGGACCGGGCCGAGTGCTTCGCGCCGAGAAGCGGTCCGGGCTGCACGACTTTTGGGGCCTCGCCGGATCATCAAAGTACCTGCCGAAGGAAACGCGCGAGTACGTCCCGATGATCCTGGCGGCGATGATCATCGCGAGAAATCCCGCGGAATACGGATTCGACGCGGTGTCGGCGGCGCCGCTCGAATACGAGAAAGTCTCGGTGCCCCACCCGCTCGATCTGCGCCGCGTCGCCGAATGGACGGGCACGACGGTCGACGAGATCCAGGCGCTCAACCCCGAACTGCGCCGCTGGACGACCCCCGTCAAGGATCCCGACTACGAGGTGAAGGTGCCGAAGGGCACGGCGGATCTCCTCACGGCGCACCTGGCTGACGCCTCGCCGGCGGATTTCGTGTCACTCAAGTGGTATACGGCGAAGAAAGGCGAGACGCTGTTGACGGTCGGGCGTAAGTTCAGCGTCTCGCGCGCCGAGGTCGCCGAGGCCAACAATCTCTCGATCAAGGCGCGCCTGCATCCGGGACAGCAGCTCATGATTCCGCGCGCGCCGGCGCTCCTGGCGGCCCGCACGTCTCACGCGGCTCCAGACGCCATCGCCTCCCGCTCGATTTCCGGGGCGGCCGCCGAGGCCGACACGTCCGCGGCGCAGCACACGACACTGAGCTACTACCGCGTCAAACGCGGCGACACGCTGTTCGGGATTGCGCACCTCTACGAAACGACGGTCGCGAAGATCAAGTCGTGGAATGGTCTGTCGACGTCGCGGCTCACGCCGGGGTCGCGTTTGAAGATCTACGCACAGCGCGCGCACTGACGATCGCAATTCCTGCACGCTTCTCTCACGGCGCCGCGTTTCCGGCGCCGTTTTTCTTTTGAAACCAGCGTCGGAGCTCGCCGGACGCGGCATTGCAATGGCACGGCGCCATGCTGGCATCCGTGCGTTCGGCAGCGGTATTCGGGATCGACGCGGCGCCGGTCACGATCGAGGTCGACGTCTCCTTCGGCCTGCCGGCGTTCACCGTCGTCGGGCTGCCTGACGCGAGCGTGCGTGAAAGCCGCGACCGTATCCGCAGCGCCATCAGGAATTCCGGCTTCGACTTCCCCCAGCACCGAATCGTCGTCAATCTCGCGCCGGCCGATGTTCGAAAGGCCGGGTCCTCGTTCGATTTGCCGATCGCGCTCGGTCTGCTGGCCGCGTGCGGCGTCATCGCCCGGCGCGACGTCGACGATGTGCTGATGCTGGGGGAATTGTCGCTCGACGGCGGCATCCAGGCGGCGCGCGGCGTCCTGCCGATTGCGGCGGCGGCGCGTCGGCGCCGATTCACCGGCCTTCTCCTGCCTCTCGCCAATAGCCGCGAAGCGGCGGTCGTCGAGGGACTGCAGTTCTATCCGGTGCGGTCGCTTACCGAGGCGGTGCGCGCGCTCAATGATCCGCACCCGGTCGCGCTGGAGCCCGAGCCGGCCGGCGACGCGCCGGAGGCCGTCCACGGCGATTTCGCCGACGTGCGCGGTCAGGTGCTGGCGCGCCGCGCTCTCGAGATCGCGGCGGCGGGCGCGCACAACGTGCTGCTCGCCGGTCCTCCGGGGTCCGGCAAGACGATGATGGCCAAGCGGGTCGCTGGAATTCTTCCGCCGCTCACATTCGATGAAGCACTGGAGGCGACCTCGATCCATTCGGTCGCCGGGCTGCTGCCCTCGGGTACCGGACTGCTTCGTTCGCGTCCGTTTCGCGCGCCGCACCACACGGTCTCGGATGTGGCGCTTGCGGGCGGCGGCCCGATTCCGCGGCCGGGCGAAATCAGCCTGGCGCATCACGGCGTCCTCTTCCTGGATGAAATGCCCGAGTTCAGCCGGCATGCGCTGGAGGTGCTGCGCCAGCCGCTCGAAGACGGATCCGTACGGATCTCGCGCGCGCAGCGGACGGCGGTCTTCCCCGCGCGCTTCATCCTGATCGGCGCAATGAATCCGTGTCCGTGCGGGTTTCTCGGCGACCCGCGGCGCGGGTGCCGGTGCACGCCGGGGCAGATCGATCGGTACGCGTCGCGGCTTTCGGGTCCGCTTCGCGATCGGATCGATCTGACCGTCGCGGTCGGCGCCTTGGCAGCGAGTGAAATGACCTCGGACGGCAGCGCCGAGGCCACATCGGCGATTCGATCCCGGGTGGAAGCCGCGAGGACGCGACAGCAGGACCGCGCGCCATTCACGGGCGCGCCGACCAATGCTCGCCTATCGCCGCGCGCGCTCGCGACTGCCGCCGCGCTCGACGGCCGGACCGCGCGGCTTCTTCATCAGGCGGCGGAGCGTCTTGGCCTGACCGCGCGCGCCTTTCACCGAATCCAGCGTGTGGCGCGCACGATTGCGGATCTCGAAGATTCCGAGCGGGTGCAGTATCCACACGTCGCCGAAGCCCTGCAATTTCGTGGATGATTTCGCAGGCCAACCCTCCGTCGTTCGTCGTTTACACGCCAGATTCCGGTGTGCTAGAGTGCGATGTTCCCAGCCGAGTTCACACGCCGAAGATGAAAGCCCGCCGCTATTCCATCGTCATTGCCGACAGGCAGAACGGCGCCGTGCGCCGCTTCACGCTGTCGCTCTGGCCCACCCTCGGCGCGGTCACAACGCTCTTTGCGCTGCCGTTGTTGATGGGGCTCGGGGCCCGATGGAGCGCATCGGCCACGCTCGCGGATCTGCAGACGACCAATGCCGCGCTGCGGGTCGAAAATGCGAGCTACCACGACACCACCGGTCAGCTCGCCGATCAGATCTCCGCGCTGCAATCGGCGGTCGATCAACTCGACGATCGCGCCACGGTGGATCCCGACGCGCGCCGCGCCATGCAGAAGCTCCCCGCCGTCATCAAATCGGAGGCGATGGGCGGTCCTGACATGGGCAAGATGCTCAGCAGTGTGACGGGGCCGGAGACGGCTCTCGGCGTTCTGAGCGATCTCCTCGGCGTTATTGAGAACCGGCTCGATTCGGTCCGCGACAGCGTCGAGCGGCGCCACGCGCTCGCGGCAGCGACGCCGTCGATCTGGCCCGTCGCCGGCTGGCTGAGCTCACCGTACGGCAACCGAACCGACCCATTCAACGACAAGACGGCCTTTCATCCCGGGCTCGACATCTCTGCCGAGTATGGCGCGCCGGTGGTGGCGACCGCCGACGGCACCGTCTCGAGCGCCAGCGATTCGGGCGCGTACGGCTTGCTCGTGGTCCTCGACCACGGATTCGGCATCGTCACGAAATACGGCCACCTCTCGAGGATCGCCGTCCTGTCCGGCCAGACCGTCAAGCGCGGCGACGTGCTTGGCTACGTCGGGTCGACCGGCCGCTCGACCGGACCGCACCTCCACTACGAAATCTGGATGAATGGCCGCCTGACGAATCCGATGGCGTTGCTGGCTCACTGAACGCTGTCGAACCCCGAACGGGTCCTGAACCCCCGAACCCGTCAAGTCTGGTACAATCGAGCGATACCCTGCGGCGTCCGCTCAGGGTCCTCCAATGTCGTCGATCGATAAAGCCCTCGCCAAGGTCTTCGGCACCGCGAACGATCGCTGGATCAAGCGAATGCGGCCGGTCGTGACCGACATCAACGCGCTCGAGCCGCAGGTTCAATCCCTGTCCGACGACCAGCTGCGCGACAAGACGGCCGAGTTTCGCCAGCGCCTGACCGACGGCGCGGCGCTCGACGATCTGCTGCCCGAAGCCTTTGCCGTCGTCCGCGAAGCCGGGCGCCGGACGCTGAACATGCGGCACTTCGACGTGCAGCTGATCGGCGGCATGGTGCTGCACCGCGGGAAGATCGCCGAGATGAAGACGGGCGAAGGCAAGACGCTCGTCGCGACGCTGCCTGCGTATCTGAACGCGCTCGCCGGCAAAGGCGTCCACGTCGTCACGGTGAACGATTACCTCGCGCGCCGCGACTCGGAGTGGATGGGGCGCATCTACCGCTTTCTCGGGATGAGCGTCGGCGTGATTCAGCACGATTTGAACGACCTGGAGCGGCAGGTCGCCTACGGATGCGACATCACCTACGGCACCAACAACGAGTTAGGCTTCGATTACCTCCGCGACAACATGAAATTCGATCTCGCGCATTACGTGCAGCGCGGGCACGAATTCGCGATCGTCGACGAAGTGGACTCGATCCTGATCGACGAGGCCCGCACGCCTCTCATCATTTCCGGTCCGGCGGAAGAATCGACCGATCTCTATTACGAGGTCGATCGGTTCATCCCGAAGCTGAAGAAAGGCGCCACCACGCAGGGCGACGTCAAGGCTGAGGAGCGCGAAGAGATCGAGAAAAGCGGCGACTACGTCGTTGATGAAAAGCACAAGACCGTCAATCTGACCGAGGACGGGATGGCGAAGGCCGAAAGTCTGCTCGCCAGCCGTCTGGTCCCGGGGACCGCGGGACTGTTCGATCCGCAGAACATGCCGCTGCTGCACCACATCAATCAGGCGCTGCGGGCCCACTCGCTCTTCCATCTCGACGTCGAGTACATGGTGAAAGACGGGCAGGTCGTCATCGTGGACGAGTTCACGGGACGTCTGATGCCCGGACGGCGCTGGAGCGACGGCCTGCACCAGGCGGTCGAAGCGAAGGAGCACAACACCAATCATCCGGAAGTGAAGATCGAGCGCGAAAACCAGACGCTCGCCACGGTCACGTTCCAGAACTACTTCCGCAAGTACGCCAAGCTCTCAGGAATGACCGGCACGGCTGACACCGAAGCCGAAGAATTCGCGAGCATCTACAAGCTCGACGTCATGATCATTCCGACGAACCGGCCGCTCCGCCGGATTGAAGAGCCCGATACCGTCTACCGGACAGAAAAGGAAAAGTACGACGCGATCGTCGACGACATCATCGAAAAGCAGAAGGTGGGCCGTCCGGTGCTCGCCGGCACCGTTTCGATCGAAAAGTCGGAACGGCTCTCGCGCCTTCTGAAGCTTCGCGGCATCAAGCACGTCGTGCTCAACGCGAAATTCCACGCGCAGGAGGCGGAAATCGTCGCGCAGGCCGGCCGAAGGGCGACCGTCACGATCGCGACGAACATGGCGGGCCGCGGCACTGACATCCTCCTCGGCGGCAACCCCGAATTCATGGCGCGCCAGCAGGCGCTGGCCGAAGAGATCGCGGAGAAGCTGGCGAAGGGCGAGGAAAAGTTCGTCGACGACGCCGATTTCATCTACTTCTACCACCTCGACAACTTCTATCGCGTGCCCCGCGCTCGATACGAGGCGATCTTCTCGGCGTACAAGACGCAGACCGACGCGGAGCACGACGAGGTCGTGGAAATCGGCGGCCTGCACATCATCGCGACCGAGCGCCACGAAGCGCGCCGCATCGATAACCAGCTGCGCGGCCGCGCCGGCCGTCAGGGAGACCCTGGCTCGTCGCGGTTCTATCTGTCCCTCCAAGATGACCTGATGCGCATCTTCGGGTCCGATCGCATCTCCGGTCTGATGCAGCGCCTCGGCATGGAAGAAGGCGTGCCGATCGAGCACCGGATGGTGACCAAGGCGATCGAACGCGCGCAGAAGCAGGTCGAAGCCCAGAACTTCTCCGTCAGAAAACATCTCCTCGAAGACGACGACGTGATGAACAAGCAGCGCGAGAGCGTCTATGCGCTCCGTCGCGAACTGCTCGAAGCCAAGATTCACATTTCGGAAGAGGAGATGGTCGATATCCGCGGGTATCTGATGACGCTCGCGGAAGATCTGGCGGACCAGACGGTTCAGACCTACACGAGCAAGGACGACGACCCTGAAGAGTGGGATCTCGATGCGCTGACGACATCCGAGGCGGAAATCTTCGGTTTCGATGCGACGGAAAGCGACGCGCTCGATTTCGGCGGCAAGACCGCCGACGAGATGACGGATCTTGTCTGGAAGATCGCGCTCGAGAAGTACGAGAGCAAGGAGCGGCTCGTCGACGATCCGTCGATTCTCCACCGCGTCGAGCGCGACATCATGCTGCAGATCGTCGACGCGCAGTGGAAGGACCACCTGTATAGCCTCGACCATCTCAAGGAAGGCATCGGTCTGCGCGGCTACGGCC
>JBOGIZ010000797.1:0-1966 GCA_050747805.1 Vicinamibacterales bacterium
GTCTTTGACAGCTGGTTGGCTGCGGCGGTCAGGTCGGACGCGCTCACAGGCTTGCCAATCTGAAGGCCAGTGAGCTTTTCGATATCTTCGAGTGAATAGCGCTGATTGCCTTTAACCTGGATGCTGGCGAGTCGCGGTTGAAGCGCGGACTGCGGCGCCAGGGCCGTGAGGCCTGCGGCGCCCGCCAACAGAAACAACGCGACCAGAATCTTCATCACCGCACCGCCGCCGCGCCCTCGCCCGCGACGGCCTTCACGACGTCGCCGATCACCTGTTTGGCGTCGCCGAACGCCATCAGCGTCTTGTCGTTGTAGTACAGCTCGTTGTCGATGCCGGCGAAACCCGGATTCATCGAGCGTTTGATCGCGATGATCGTGTGCGCCTTGTCGGCGTCGATGATCGGCATGCCGTAGATCGGGCTCGACTTGTCGTGCCGCGCCGCCGGATTGACGACGTCGTTCGCGCAGACGACGAGACACACGTCGGTCTGCGGCATATCGGGGTTGATGTCGTCCATCTCGATGAGCGACTCGTACGGGATGTCCGCTTCGGCGAGCAGCACGTTCATGTGCCCGGGCATGCGGCCCGCGACCGGATGGATCGCGAATTTCACGTCGACGCCGCGCTTGGTGAGCTGATCGTACAGCTCGTGCACGCGATGCTGCGCCTGTGCGACCGCCATGCCATAACCCGGAATGATCACGACACGATCGGCGTTGGTCAGGATGTCCGCCACGTCCTGCGACGTCGCGCTCTTGACCGTCTTCTGCTCGCCTGTCGCGGCCGCCGCCTTCACCTGCCCGAACGCGCCGAACAGCACGTTGGTGAACGAGCGGTTCATCGCCTTGCACATGATGACGGCGAGGATCAGACCACTCGAGCCGTCGAGCGCGCCTGCCGTGACCAGCAGCTTGTTGTCCACCACGAAGCCCAGCGCCGCCGCCGAAAGGCCGGCGTAGGAGTTGAGGATGGCAATCACCGTCGGCATGTCGGCGCCGCCGATCGGGATGATCAGCAGGATGCCGAACAACAAGGCAAGAGCGATTACAACGGGAAACAGCCTGGCGGCGAGCACCGTGGTGGGCTCCGCGATGACCCAGATCCCGATCGCCACAGCCGCAATCATCAGGCAGATGTTGACGATGTTCTGGCCCTTGTAGGTCACGGGCCGCTGGGGAATCCACTTCACCTCCTGAAGCTTGCCGGCGGCCATGAGGCTTCCGGTAAACGTGAGGAAGCCCAGGATGTTCTCGGTCATGAGCGCCGACGTCCGGAAATGCGTGAGGTGCCCCGGGTTCGTGCTCCACCACAGGTAGTAGTACGCGACGCCCACGAGGCCCGCCGCCGCGCCGCCGAACGCGTGCGAGAGCGCGGTCCGCTGCGGCACCGCGGTGAGCGGGACGCGCGACAGCGGAATGCCGATGACGACGCCGCCCGCGATGCCCAGGACGATCCAGAGGTGGTTGACGACCTCCGGCTCGAGCCAGGTGGCGCCCACCGAGATCAGCATGGCGACGACCCCGGCGTACACGGCGCGGCGCGCCGTCTTGGGATCGTTCATCCAGCGGAGCGACAAGATGAACAGGACCGTCGCCACCAGGTAGGCGAACGGCACGAGGTTGCCCGTGATCATCGACCGTCTCCCTTGCGCGTCGTCTTGAACATCTTGAGCATCCGGTCGGTGATGAGGAACCCGCTCACGATGTTCGTGATCGAGGCGAACACGGCGATGACGCCCAGGATCCGGATGGGGGTCGGGTAGTTCGCGCCGGTGATCGAGATGGACTCCACGACGGCGATGGCCGAGATCGCGTTGGTCAGCGACATCAGCGGCGTATGCAGCAGCCGCGACACGTTCTGGATGACCTGCAGACCCACGAACGTCGCCAGGACGAACACAAAGACCATCGACCAGAGATCGGTAGTAGGCATGGCGCGGACTATACCGCAACGCGGAGTGCGGGGC
>JBOGIZ010000798.1:0-7660 GCA_050747805.1 Vicinamibacterales bacterium
CTCCAGCCTCCAGCCTCCAACCTCCAGTCTCCAACCTCCAACCTTCACATCTTGTACTTGCCCAGGTCGTCAGGATCGAGATTCTCGAGCCAGCGCTGAAGCCGCTCGGAGTCCCCTTTCTCGGGCACGAGATCCGCCGTCTTGGCGCTGTCGATGACGGCCTCTTCGACGAAGATGGGCGCCCGCGCGCGAAGCGCCAGCGCGATGGCGTAGCTCGGCCGCGCGTCGATCGCGACAACCTCGCCGTCGACGCGCAGATGAATCAGCGCATAAAACGTGTTGTCCTTCAGATCCGAGACGACGATCTTCTCGATCTGCGCGCGAAGATCCCTGATCACGTTCCGGAGCAGATCGTGCGTCATCGGCCGCGGCGGGGTCACGTTTTCGATCTGGAGCGCGATCGCGTTCGCCTCGAACGGGCCGACCCAGATTGGCAGCACGCGCTGCCCGTCCTTGTCCCGAAGAATGATGATGGGCATGTTCGTGATCGGATCGACCATCAGCCCTTTGATCGTCATTTCGATCTGCATGGGTCACGTCCCTTCGCGCGTCACGCGGAAGCGGCGGGCTCGCCGCGCAGGCTGTTGGGGTTCGCCCCTGTAATCCGCACATCCACGAAGCGCCCCACCCACGACGGATCGCCGGGCAGGTTCACGACCGTGTTCCCCGACGTCCGGCCCGACAGCTCCCAGTCGCGGCGGCGGCTGCGCGAATCGATCAGCACGGATTCGATCCGTCCGACCGCGCCCGCAAAGATCTCTCCTTGAATCGTCTTCTGCAGCGCCTGCAGCGCGATGATGCGGCGCGTCTTCTCGTCCTCGCTGACCTCGTCCGCCATCCGCTTCGAGGCGAGCGTGTTCGGGCGCGGCGAATACTTGAACGAAAACATGCTGTGATACCGAACCGCCCTCGTCAGCGACAGCGTGTCGTCGAAATCCTCGCCGCGCTCGTCCGGGAAGCCGACGATGACGTCGGTCGACAGCGCGATGCCGGGGATCGTCTCGCGCAGTGCGGCCACCAGCGCGAGATACGCCTCGCGCGTGTGGCGGCGGCGCATGCCCTGCAGGACGCGCGTCGAGCCGCTCTGCACCGGCAGATGCAAGTGGCGGCACACCTTCGGCAGGTCGCGCATCGCGTGCATGAGTCTCGCCGATACGTGCCGCGGATGCGGGCTCGCGAAGCGGATGCGCTCGATGCCCGCAACGTCGCTGACGCGCGCGAGCAGGTCGGCGAAGTCGCACGCCGGATCGTCGGGCGCCTGGTAGTGATTCACGATCTGGCCAAGCAGCTGTACCTCGACCGCGCCGGTGTCCGCCGCGTGGCGCACGTCCGCAAGAATGTCAGCCGCCGGCCGCATCCGCTCGTGCCCGCGGGTGTACGGCACAACGCAAAACGCACAGAACTCGTTGCAGCCTTCGATAATGGTGACGTACGCCTTGTGCGGCAGCTCGCGTCTCGCAATCCCCAACGGAAACGACACATCGTCGTAGGGATTGAGGTCTATGCGGGGCGCGGGGTGCGGAGTGCGGAGTGCGGCGGGCAGAGCGCGGGGGGCGGAGTGCGGTACGCCGGGGGCAACCTGCGAACATCCACCTGCGCCGCTCGATGCTTCCGCCACGGTCTCGCCTTCCGCGCTCCGCCCCCCGCGCTCTGCACCCCGTCTTCCGCGCTCCGCGATCAGCATCGGCAGGCGCTTGAGCGCTTGCGTCCCTACAAGCACGTCGATGACGTGGCCGTTGGTGCGCGTCAGCAGCGCATCTCCTTCCTGCTGCGCGACACAGCCGGCGACGGCGACTACGGGACGCGAGCCGGTCTCCTCGGTGAGCATGCGGATCTCGCCGAGACGCGTGTACAGCTTCTCTTCGGCCTTCTCGCGAACGCTGCACGTGTTGATGACGATCAGGTCCGCGTCGCGATCATCGCTCGTGCGCTCGTATCCCGCGCCTTCGAGCAGCCCCGCCATCCGCTCAGAGTCGTGCTCGTTCATCTGACAGCCGTAGGTTTCGATCAAGTAGCGCATCGCGTGTCCGTGACAGCGTCCCTGTTGCCGGTTACCGGTTGCCGGTTGCCTCTCCCCTGTTCCCAGATTCCGATTCCCGGATTCCGGTTCCCCGTCCCTGGTCCCCGACTTACTTTCGCTTTCGCTCTCTGTTCGCTTTCGCCTCAATCATCTCGGCCGCACTCGCGCGGACAGCGGCCGACAACTCCGCTCCCCCAATCATGCGCGCAATTTCCGATTCCCGCTCCACGCCGTCGACGCGCACAACGGTCGTCGACGTTCGGCCGGCCCGGACGCTCTTGTCGATGCGGAAATGGGTCGTGCCGTATGCGGCGATCTGTGGGAGGTGTGTGATGCAGAACACCTGACAGCGATCGCCCAACGCCCGCAGCCGCGATCCGACGACGTCGGCCACGGCGCCCCCGATGCCGGCATCCACTTCATCGAAGATCAACGTCTTGCCGGGCGCGTCCGTGGAGGCAAGGGTCTTCAGCGCCAGCATGATGCGCGACAGCTCGCCGCCCGAGGCGATCCGCGCCAGCGGCCGAACGTCCTCGCCGGGATTCGGAGAGATATAGAACTCGGCTTCGTCCAGGCCGCGAGCCGTCCACTGCTCTTCCCCGCCGTCCGGGGCGAAACGCACCTCGCAGCGCGTCTTCGGCATGGCGAGGTCGCCGAGCGCCTTCGCGAGCGCGCGGCTGAATTCCGCGGCCGCCGCGCGGCGCCGGTTCGACAGATCGCCGGCGACGTCGCGGTAGCGCGATCGTGCGCGGGTCAACTCGGCGTCGAGCCCGGCGGCGCGTTCGGTCGCGTGGGCCATCTCGTCGCGCTCGTGGCGGAGCGCGTCCGCGCGCGCGAGGACGTCGGCGAGCGAGGGTCCGTGCTTCTTCTTCAGACGCTCGAGCAGCGCGAGGCGATCCTCGATCTCCTGGAGGCGCGCCGGCGAGGCGTCGATGCCTTGCGAGTAGTCCCGCAGGAAGAACGCCAGATCCTCCAGTTGTGATTTCACGGTATCCCGCGCGTCCACATACGGCGCGAACCGGACGTCCACTGTTGCAAGCTCCGCGACCTTCTTCCAGACCACGCCGAGCGCCGGCAGCGCGGCCTCGTCGCCGTCGTAGAGCGACGCATAGGCTTCGCCGCAGAGGCGCTGAAGACGGTCGGCGTTGGCCAGCACCTGTCGCGACGCGGCGAGCTCCTCGTCCTCGCCGTCACGCGGCGCGGCGCGGTCGATTTCCGCAAGTTGAAACGACAGGAAATCGAGGCGTGACGACTTCTCCTGCTCGCGCGCCAGGAGCCGCGCGCGCTCGTCGCGGACGCGCTGCCAGCCGCCGAACGCCGCCGCGACCGACTCGCGCTCGGGCAGCAAGCCGGCGAAGGCGTCGAGCAGATCGAGATGGGTCGAGGGATCCAGCAGGACCTGATGCTCGTGCTGGCCATGAAGATCGACGAGCCAGCCCGCGGCGTCTCTGAGTGCCGCGCTCGTGACGAGCGCCTCGTTCACGAACGCGCGGCTTCGCCCCTGTGCGGAGATCTCGCGGCGTACGATGAGCTCGCGCCCGTCCGGCAGTTCAAAGACCGCCTGAACCGTCGCCGTCTCTTCTCCCGTGCGCACGAGATCGGCGCTGGCGCGGCCGCCGACCAGGAGTCCCACGGCGCCGACGAGCATCGATTTTCCGGCGCCGGTTTCGCCGGTGAGCACGCTCAATCCCGGTTCGAATTCGAGCTCCAGGCGATCGATGACGGCGAGATGATTGATGCCGAGAAAGCGGAGCATGCAGGAGCAAGTACCATCGTATCAAACCTTTGACAGCCGATCGTACGCATGTTACGCTGTCGCGTCGGCGCTGTCCCAGCGGCGCGTCATGCCCTCCGCGTGTTCACCGCAGCGGAGACGGAGGATTTTCGTTTGCTCACGCTTGGCTACGCGGCCCTCGCCCTTCAGGCCGAGGGAACGCCGGAGTCTGGGAACGGCGGCATCGATTTCGTCCACCTCATCGCGAATGCTACGTGGATCGCACGAAGCGTTCTGTTGATCTTGCTGCTCTTCTCGGCAGTCTCGTGGGCGATCATTCTGTACAAGCTGTGGCAGTACCGGCGTTCGGAAGCGCAGACCGCGACCTTCCTGCAGGTCTTTCACAAGAGCACGAAGTTTTCCGAGGTGCAGGCCGTGTGCGCGAGTATTCCGGCGAGTCCGCTCGTGGGGATTTTCCAGAGCGGCTATGCGGAATTAAACACCCAGCTCCGGACACCCCCGCGCGGGCGCGAGGATGAAGCCCGACCGGCGGCGCCCGCGGCGCGTCCTACTCTCAAGAGCCTCGAGGCCGTCGATCGGGCGTTGCTGCGCGCGACGACGGTCGAGCTCGGGAAACTCGAACGGCGCGTTCCGTTTTTGGCGACCACCGCGAGCATCACGCCGTTCATCGGTCTCTTCGGCACGGTCTGGGGGATCATGATCGCGTTCCAGAGCATCGGCGCGCAGGGATCGACGAGCCTCGCGGTCGTCGCGCCGGGCATCGCGGAAGCGCTGGTCACGACCGCCGGCGGTCTCTTCGCGGCCATCCCTGCGCTGTACTTCTATAACCACTGCACGAATCGCGTGAAGGAGTTCGCGTCGCAGATGGACGATTTCTCGCTGGAGTTTCTGAATATTTCCGAGAGGAATTTCACGTAACCCCTCGACGCCTGACGCATGCCGAAGGTTCAGCCTATTCCCACGTCGAGCTCGAGTCGGGGCGGACGCCGCGGCCGCAGCGCGCGCGTCTCGACCTCGCTCGCCGAAATCAACGTCGTTCCGCTGGTGGACGTGATGCTGGTGCTGCTGATCATTTTCATGGTGGCGGCGCCCATGATGACGCAGGGCATGCAGGTGAATCTGCCGCCGTCGCGGCGATCGCAGCCCGTGCAGGCGGAGCCTGTCTACGTGACGGTTCCGGCGAGCTTCGCGAAAGATCACATCGTGCAGATCGGCAACGACGACATTCGCGTCGAGATTCTCGGGGAGCGCATCCGGCAGGTCCTGCAGAATCGGGAGGACAAATCGGTGTTCCTGCGCGCCGACGGATCGGTGCAGTACCGGGATCTTGTGACGGTGTGGGATCAGCTGAAGGGCGCGGGCGTGGAGCATATCGGCGCTGTCACGCGACCGATCGGAGAGCGATAGCGCGGTGGACGCGGTAACAGAAGTCCTGCTCGACCGCTCGCACCAGGCCGACACCATCAGCCGCATGGTGGTGCTATCGTTCGCGGCGCATGCCGCGATTATCGCGGCCATCGCGATCGGATCGCTGAACTGGCGTACGGCTCCGGACACGTCTCAGGTCATGACGATCTCGATGGCAGGCGCGCCTGGGCCGGTTCAGGGGCACAATCCGGAATCCGCCAAACCCGTGCAGCAGAAAGTGCCGCCTACGACAAAGCCGCAGCCCGAGGCGCCGCCCCCGCTCCAGAAGCCGGAGATGGTCGAACCGCTGAAAACGACCAAGGCGACGCCGAAACCGAAGACGCCGCCACCCGTGAAACAGAAGGAGAAGCCGACCGAGCAGCTTCACGGGCGGACGCCGACCCAGGGCGCGGAGGTCACGCAGGGAACCGCCCGCTTCCAAACGCAGAGTACCTCGCAGACCGGATTCGGTCTCGCGACGGGTGGTGGAGGAACCGGCGGGGCCGAGACGGATTACAAGGACTTCTGCTGTCCCGAATATCTGCAGATGATGACGCGGCTGATCTATGGGAACTGGCAGCAGCATCAGGGCCAGGACGGATCGAACAAGCTGCAATTCACCGTCATGCGGGATGGCACGATCACGGACGTGACGGTCGAGGAGAGCGCGAACGAGTATCTGAATCTCGCGTCCGAGCGCGCGCTCAAGATAACGCAGAAGCTTCCACCGTTGCCTGCGGCCTTCACCGGAGATCGCCTGACTGTGCATCTCGTGTTTCAGTACACGCGATGATCGATGGGCGATGATCGATGGGCGATGACCGATGGGCGATGGCCGATGACCGATGACCGCTGGGCGATGGCCGATGTTCGATATCGGACTTGAGGATCGAGGGTTGATGAGTCAGAGCATACGAACAATACTGAGTGTTGTGAGCTTCATCGCGGTCGTGTCGCTGACGCTCGCCGGACAGAGTGGCCAACCGCCGCCGCAGCAGACGACGCAGCCGCCGGCGCAGACGGGCACCCCGCCGCCGCAGGGCAATCAGCAGAACAACGTGAGCATTACGCTCAGCGGCACGGGCGGACCGCCGAAGATCGCCGTCGAAGGATTCATTCCGGTCTCGACCGACGCGGAAACGGTCGCCGCAGCGAAGACGATCGGTGACGTGCTCTACGACGACCTGGCGTACGAGCGCGAGTACTACATGATCGCGAAAGACGCGATCGCGACCGTGGCGAAGCCGACGTCGATCGACACGGTCAACATCGCCCCATGGAAAGAGCTGAACGCCGACGGCCTCCTCGTCGGCAGCGTGCAGAAAACGGCCTCCGGCGTCGTCGTGCGCGTGAAGCTGATTGAGGTCAGCTCGGGCCAGATGGCGTTCGGCAAGGAATACAGCGGGTCGATCGCCAATCCGCGTCAGTACGCGCACACGATCGCGGACGAAATCTTCAAGCAGCAGCTCGGACTGGCGGGCGTCGCGCGGACGAAAATTGCGTTCTCGTCCGATCGCGACATGGAACGGATAAAAGGTCCGGTCGGCGATCGCGAAACGCAGGAGATCTACTTCGCCGACTACGACGGCGCCAACCCGCGCCGCGTGACGGTCACCAAAACGCTCAATCTCGCGCCGGCGTGGTCACCGGATGGCCAGGCGATCGCGTACACGAGCTGGCCGACGGATCCGAAGGGCGGCGTCTATCAGGACATCATCGTCTCGTACATCTATAAAGGTCTGCGCGAGACGCCGGCGCACGGCAATCCGGACCGGCAGAACTATCTGCCCGCCTGGTCGCCGGACGGGACAAAGCTCGCATTCGTCTCGAACCGCGATGGCAATCCCGAGATCTACGTGATGAACCGCGACGGAAGCGGCCTGCGGCGGATGACGAACAGCCCGGCGATCGACGAGGCGCCGACCTGGTCGCCGACCGGTAATCAGATCGCATGGGTTTCCGATCGATCCGGTTCACCGCACATCTACGTCATGAACGCGGACGGCACTGGACAACGGCTGCTCATCGGCAACGGCTACTGCGACCGGCCGACCTGGTCCTCCGGCAAGTTCAACGAGATCGCGTACTCGCTTCGCTCGGGGCCGGGCTACGACGTGTACCTCTACAGCTTCGACACCGGCGAGAGCCAACGGCTCACCGACGGGCTCGGTACGAACGAAAGTCCGGTGTTCGCGCCCAACGGCCGCCACATCGCGTTCACGTCCACGCGAAACGGCAAGAACCAGATCTTCACGATCGCGCGCGATGGCAACGATCTGCGGCAGATTACGCGCGAGGGAAATAATAAGTATCCGAGCTGGTCGCGGTAGCTGATACTTGTCCGATGGGCGATGACGGATGGCCGATGGGCGATGGCCGATGAGCCGATGAGCCGATGGCCGATGGGCGATGACCGATGACCGATGACCGATGACCGATGACCGATGACCGATGGGCGATGAGCGATGGGCGATGACCGATGGGCGATGGGCGATGAC